>NZ_JAKEVK010000131.1:0-12905 GCF_022398435.1 Pseudoalteromonas sp. Isolate6
ATCGAAAGATGTTAAAAAGCCCACAACGGTGGGCTTTTTGGAAGAAGGCTTGTGATTATTATACACTTACAAAAATATGGCGTTTATACATCCAATGCAGCACTAAAAGCTGTACCGCCAGTAGCGCAAAAACAGCAATTAATGGTTGCCACGCAATTGGCACTGAGGCGATCACGCCACCGAATACGCTTTTACTAATAAAGGTCCAATTCACTAAGCTTGATGCTAAATAAATAATAATGGAGTTAGCCCCAATAATAACAAATGGATACGCCCAACGCTGAAAACTCAGTACATCTACTATCGCGTAAAATACCGCAAGTAGAATTGCGCTCCAGCCAACGGTTACTAGCACAAATGAGCTTGTCCACAGTTCTTTATTAACTGGAAATTGCATGTCCCAAAGCCAACCTAGTGCTAAGACGAGTACACCTGAGGCTGCCAAAATACCAACGGTTTTCCACTCTCCTTGCGTCTGTGCATTGGCAATCGCACGACCAGCAAATACACCTGCGATAGCGTTTACAATGGCCGGTAAGCTTGAAAGCACGCCTTCTGGGTCAACCGGACGGTTTTGATAACTGATCCCTGGTAGAAAATACGTATCAATAAACGCATTCCAACTACCAACACCATTCGCACTTAAGTCCCCCGCTTGCCCACCAGGAACCGGGATGAAGCAAAGCAGTAACCAATAAAATAACAATATGCCCATACCCACATAGGCTAAGGTTCGCAAGCTGGTATGCCAAACCAGTAAAGCACAAAAGAACCAAGCGAATGCGATACGACCTAATACACTGGCGTAACGAACACCGTCAGGATCCATTGGGATCCCAGTTCCCCAACCATGGTTGTATAACACGCCAAAAGCACACAGTAACAAAAGGCGCTTCAGTGCTTTGAGATAAAACGGTTTACGTTCATCAAAGGGCAGATGGTCGATACGTTTAGGCGACAAGCCCATCGCCACACCCGATAAAAAGATAAATAGTGGAAAGATAAGATCATAAAAAGTAAAACCATGCCAAGGACTGTGCAGCGTGTGCGCTTCGAACGCCTTCCACCCTTGCCACCCAGTTAGTACAAACAGTGCCGCAAAAATAGACTGGCCACCTAAGATCCAGAACATATCCATGCCGCGTAAGGCATCTAAAGACGCAAGTCGCTTTGGCTTATTATTCGTTGTCATTGTTATTTATCCACGTGAAAACATTTACTATGGAGCGCTCAATCACGCAAATCCATTTGCCTCAAGGTGAGTTTTGATGCGCGTTGCAATCGCGACTGCATCATGACGCACACTACTCTAACTTCCTGAGTTGTCGATCCACCAATGCTTAACCAAATACCGGTTAAGCTAAAAAACAAAGCCCCGCATTACTGCTGCGGGGTTTTATCAGGGAAACTTAAACGGCCATTTCGGCCCACTATTCAATTGCAAATCAGTTATAGCAATTGACCACCAATATAGGTTTGCTTCACAATCAAATCGCTGTCGAGCACCACGAAATCAGCATCAGCACCCGATCTTAGATGCCCCTTTTGAGACAAGCCAAGATATTGCGCAGGGTAAAGAGAGGCCATGCGCAAACTCTCCGCTAGACTCACGTTAAGCGTATTGACGGTATTTCGCACCGCACTTGCCATATCCAATACACTGCCAGCAAGCTCACCGGTTGTTGAATTTAATCGATCACCGGTACGAATAACTTTTCTGCCGTCAAAAAAGTCAAACTCCGTATCATCTGTCCCAACTGGAGGCATGGCATCCGTCACTAGCATCATTTTGCCACGCTGCTTAGTACGAATCGCAAGCTGCGCCGACAATGGATGAACGTGATGACCATCAACAATCAAACCACACCAACTATTGTCATTCCAAAGCGCGGCACCGACAACGCCCGGCTCACGGGAAGTAAACGCAGACATTGCATTAAATAGGTGCGTAAAACCATCCACGCCAACGTTTAGTGCAGCGTTAGCGGTGTCATAGTCCGCGTTTGAATGACCGATACACACTTTTACGCCCAATGAAATCAAGCGTTCGATATCACTAAGTGGCACGGTTTCAGGTGCTAAAGTCACCATTTTGATGCCTAAATCTTGACGCGCGTAAACCGCAAATTCTTGCTCTGAAATTGGTCTGATGAACTTTTCGCTATGCGTACCCTTTTTAGGATGAGATAAGTGTGGACCTTCAAAATGGATCCCAAGCACTCCGGGCTGATTAGTAGCAATCGCTTCTGCTGTTGCATCTGCCGCTTGTTGCATCACTTCAATCTTGTCAGTGATAAGGGTTGGCATTAATCCCGTAGAACCAAATTGCCCATGCGCTCTTACCATAGTCGCCAAGCATTCAGTGGATTGCTCGGCATTAAAAAATGCGCCACCACCACCATTAACTTGAACGTCAATAAAGCCTGGAACAACCAATCCTGAAAGTTTCCTAACATTGGTTACTTGCGACTCAGTTACATAACGAATTTGACCGTTCTTTACCTCGAAAAAAACGTTATTTTTAAAACATTCACCATCAAAAAACTCTGGAGCAAAATAACATTGAGTTGTCATTAGTTCGCCTTTTTAAATTCTTGACCTGCACTTTGAATAGCAAAGTAAATAGCCCCCATTTCAGGAGGTTGCTTTGGTAATTGGACTTGCTTTGCAACATCTGGGTCGAGCCAAGGTTGTAGCGGCTCGGATAATCCGCCGATCATAGAGAGTCTAGGCGGGTTTAATTCAAGTAAACGCTGTGCTAGCCGACTGATATATTCCGCACCTGACTTCACAATTGAGAGGGCAACTTCATCATTTAGCTTTGCTTGCTCTAATACATAACGAGCCAGCTTTGCATAGCCGCTAGACGGCTGCCCCGCCATTTGCTCTGCAATACCCATTGCCCCTTTCGCACTGAAATGCTCTAGCAATACTCGGCTCAATGACGTTTTTTCGCCAAGGCCATCGAGATCGAGTAACGCAGCTTTTACCGCCTCTAATCCCATCCAAGCGCCACTGCCCATATCACCTTGCGCAAAACCATGACCACCATAGTTCACTGTTTTACCATCAACTAACGCAAAACCACAGGAACCGGTGCCCGTAATAATCACGGCACCATCGCTACCTTCATGAGCACCAATACACGCGGTGTGTAGGTCTGTGGTAAGGAACATTTGTTTAAAGGGATGTTCCCACTGCATAATTTTGTCATAGAGCGCGGGTAAGTTAACACCTGCAAGGCCAAGACCTGCATTTAGCTCATGTACTTGTTCAACACGAAGACCCGCGTCTTGTAACGCCATTTGTGTCGACACCATGATAGATTCAAGCGTGCGCTCTAACCCATGTAGGGGATTCGCAGGACCGCCTAGACCCGTACCCAAAACGCCATCTTGAAGAGAATAAATTGTAGCGCGGCATTTTGTTCCACCACCATCGACGCCGATGTATAGTTGGTCTTGGTTAACCTGTTTAGCCATCATGTAAAGACCCCTACCTTGTTCTGGATTGGACCGCGTTATTGTTTTCGTTAGACACGGTTTTTCATTCATGTTGAATTGATGTTACACAACAAATGACAGCGTTGTCATTAAATTTTTCAAGAAATTTCTTCATTTTGAAAAAAACTAATATTGCACAGTTTGTGAGGATTGTCAGTGAAAAATTGCAATAATCGTCAAATTACAAGGGCTAACAGAGATTAGGGATTGTTAGACACATAATAAAAAAGCGACTCAATATTACATCAAGTCGCTTTATAGATTTAACCTTATTGTTCAGGTTATTCGCTATCGTAAGTCTAGATTACTTAACTCCAAGTTCTCTTAAACGCTCTTGCAAATAGCTATCTGCAGTGTAACGCTCTGACAACACAACATCTGGTCTTGGATGTAAGAATAGTGGCAATGAAATACGAGATTTCGTCGACGCTTTTCCTGTGGGGTTAATCACACGGTGAATTGTCGATGGGAAGTAATCACCCGACGCTTCTTGTAGCATGTCACCAATGTTAATAATTAGCGAACCAAAGTCGCATGGTACGTCTAACCAGCTGCCATCTTGTCTTTGCACTTGTAGGCCAGGCTCATTTGCCGCAGGCAATACAGTAAGTAGATTGATATCACCATGAGCTGCGGCGCGAATTGCACCCGGTTCTTCATCACCTGTCATCGGCGGGTAATGAAGAATACGCAGCAATGTTTGCTCTGATTCTTTGATCATATCTTTGAGATCAATAGAGAATCTCGCTCTCACATCTTCAGGCGCTTCAGCTTGTACCCAGCTTAGTAATTCTTGCGCAAACTCGTTCGCTAAACGGTAATATTCACGAATTTCTGCTTCTAATTGAGCCGGTACACGACCTTTTGGATAAACGTGAAAGTACTCTTTAATGTCTTTTACTGTAAAACCTTTCGCAACCTCGGATACTTCTGGTGGGAAGTAACCATCTTGGGTTTCTTTATTGAAAAGGAACTCGTGTTTTTCTTCTGAATTAAAAAATTCTTGCCAATGTTTGTAGATTGATTCAACCAACTCTTGTGGGATTGGGTGATTTTTTAGTACACCGAAACCCGTGTTTCTTAAAGATTCTACAAATTCTTTCGCAGCATTTGGCGATTGATAGTCTACGGTAGGTAACTGTTGCATAATGGTTCCACCAAAATTATTAGTAATTCATGGTTATTTACTCAATTGCACATTGGGGTAAATAACGCACTTCCCGTGTCATCTCAACACTGCGTACCTAGTAGAAGGTAAGGCGTATGTTATCGGGTCTGTTAACCTAGTGGGTTGTTTTAAACAATAAACTTGTGTTTAACAAGTCTCGCTAAAAACAGCAACAGCAAAGGCTAAAAAGCCCTTATACGATCGTGTTGTCGATAATTCTTCAAAAAGTGTAGCTAATTACATAGTTAGCAGAGTACTTTTTAAAGATTACGTTTTAACAGCGAGCGAGCTTATTGAATTAGGGCAAATGATATAAGGACTTATGTCCGCTTTTATATATAGGACCTGCTACTTTTGACGCAGATCAAGCATTCTCGGGAGGATCTATCGGTATTTGGATATCCCACTCCAATCCTTGCGGTGTATTTCTCACACTAAACTCTCCGTTAAGTGCCCCTGACACCAAATTAGCAGCTAAGTTCGCGCTTAATCCAACATGGCCTGCATTACCTCTTTTTGTCGTCACAAATGGCTTTAATAACTCGTGTGTACTAATTCCTCTGAGCCCTACTCCATTATCGGAGTAATTAACATGTAAGTTGTTACCCAAAAGCGTAAAAGTGATGATGGCAAGATGATCATGGTCAATCCACGCATGAGCGATAGAATTTTCAACTAAGTTGCTCAAGACCTCAACCAATGCTTGTCCATCAACATAAACCTCCATTGATGTGTTACCAACAAACTGGATTTGTACGTCTTGCTTGGAAAAGTCTTTTTTCAGTCTTGTTTCTATTTCTTTCAATTTGATTTCAATACAGCAACTATCTCGCTCTGACTGAGAAATTGACTTTAACAAACTGACAAACTTAGCGACTTTTTCTAAGTTACGGCTACACAGCGCGCTGCTGTCTTTGATTTGCTCAAATCCCGCAGCCAACCCATCCTGCGTAAGCTTACCTGCGGTAAGTGCACTCTGCAGCTCTTCCATGACACCTTCTAAAAAGGTGTTTGATGTAATACAGGTACCGAGAGGAGTATTAATTTCGTGTGCTATCCCCATCACCATTTGGTTTATGGCTTTAGATAACTGCTGTTTTACTGCTAACTTTTGCGCTTCAATTAACTTAAATTGGGTGTTTACTCTGGCTATAATTTCAGCGGGTTTATAGGGTTTGGTGATGTAGTCAACACCACCAACCTCGAATGCTTGTACTAAGCTCTCGCTGTCTTCGTATGCACTGACAAAGACAACAGGAATGACCGCCGTCGAATTGTCGGACTTAAGCACCTTACAAAGTTCAATTCCCGACATATTTGGCATTTTTATATCGGTAATTATTAATTCAGGCTGATGCTTTTTAACGATACCCAGCGCAATGTCCCCTCCTCGAGCTGCTAATACTTTGTATCCTTCTTTTCTTAGTATGAGTTGCAATACTTGAAGGTTTTCCGGCATATCATCAACAATTAGAATGTCAGACATTTAACGGTACTCAACGTCCTAAAGATAGACACTTTTTACATCATAGCTTGAGAATTTGTATATCGCGACTATGTTTATATATAAATTCACGCGTAAATAATAACTTATGTCCTCAAAAGCATTATTAAGTTGGGTGGCACTTTTCGCCATAATGGCAGCCATAGGAAGCGCAGCGCTTATATACTATGCAACAACTACCCAAAGCACACTCGCGACCGACATCAATACTGCTTACCACAACCATTTGTCTCTTGAGATGTATAGTAAAGACAAAAATTCCCAATGGCTCGATGACATCAAACCTGCACCGAGTCATACAATACCACTTCCGCTACAACAAATTTATGAAACCCAAGCAAGATTAAAATCTCGATTGTTAGCAGATGCAGTTGAAAATACGGATTTACCTCAAAGCTATCAAAGCGCCATCTCACAACTGCCTATCATTGCTAACGCTGAGCTTGAAACAAGTACCAATCAACAACTACAAATATTGTTTATTACTGGTCTTGCTTTCGCGGTATTAACACTATTTTTAAGCTTTTATGTTTGGTTTATGCGCACCAAGCATTTTTCACCGCTCTATCGCATAGTCAATACCCTACGTGCACAAGCGTTAAACGGTTCCCCCCTTTCTGTTGGTCCTACAAATAGTGATGCGGATGTAAAACGACTCACACATGCAATCCATGCAGCCACCACCTCACAAAGCCAAAAGTTAGCGTCAGCCGCAATTATCGAAAGTTATAATCGCGAACTCAAATCTATCACCGGCTCAGAGCCTATTGTTCGCCATGCCCTAGAGTTTATTGCCAATGAGTTCAATGCTCCGAGTGTCTGTCTCTACGCCAATTTAGAAGATAGTACCGTGTCTCTAGTGAAAAGCCATGGGGTTACGCCGAGCCAGTCAATTATTACGTCCACAATTGAGCTTTGCGCGGCAAATAACGAGCCACAAATACAACAAGAACCCCTGTGGCTCAAAGCGCAAGGAGCTGAAATCAAGATCCAAGGCCGTTATTGCTTTCCACTGACCATTGGTAATCATGTAGTTTACGTACTGCTCGTCGGGAGTGCTCAGTCGCTCATAGACAGTCAATTTGAAGCACTTGAATACTTGTGTAAGGACTTAAGTCTCGCGCTTGCTATTAATGAAAATATCGAAAAGCAACAAAAAACGGAGTCAGCCTTAAGCGAACAGCTTGAGCTTACTCATCATATAATTAATGCTATCCCAAATCCTACTTACTATCGGTCGACTGACGGTGTATTTATGGGGGTAAACAAGTCCTTTTTGGCACTGTTAGATCAATTCGAAGTAGATGTGATTGGCGCCAAACTAGACGAGGTTTTTGATTTAGGAATAGCCAGTCTATTTGAGTCCAAGGCCCACGAAATTATCACCACAACCCAAGAGCAAACCTACGAAGTACTTTTGCTTGATGGCCAAGAACAGGCTCGAGAACTTATTGTATACGAAGCGCCATTTTTTAATGAAAATGGCGCTGTCGCTGGAATTGTTGGCATGTACCTTGATGTCTCGGAGAGGAACCAGCTACAACGTGAGCTCATAGAAGCAAAAGACTTGGCCCAAAACTCGGCAAAAGCGAAAAGCGAATTTCTCGCCAATATGAGCCATGAAATTAGAACCCCAATGAACGCGATTATTGGTATGTCTCATCTCGCACTCGCAACCGAATTAAATGCAAAACAGCACGACTACGTATCAAAAATAGATACTGCGGCAAAACAATTACTAAGATTGATCAACGATATACTCGATTTTTCAAAAATCGAAGCGGGCAAAATCGAGTTAGAATATCAGGCTTTTTCAACAGAAAAGCTACTCGACAGTGTCGCCACCATCGTCAGTGTAAAAGCCCAAGAAAAACAACTAGAGTTGGTCTTTGATCTCGACTCACAAGTGCCCTACTGCGTGATTGGTGATCAATTTAGAATAAGTCAAGTCCTCATCAATTTAGCGGGTAACGCAGTTAAATTCACAGAAACTGGTGAGGTTGTTATTCGTGTTGCCCTTGTCAATGTCGAAAAAGGGTTAGCAAAAATTAAGTTTAGCGTAAAAGACTCTGGTATTGGCATGAATAAGCGCCAGCAAAAAAATCTATTCCAATCTTTCTCTCAAGCGGACAACTCAATCACACGGAAATATGGTGGTACAGGACTCGGCCTCACTATTTCGCAACAACTGGTTAAGCTGATGGGGGGAGAGATATACGTAGAGAGTGAAGAAAACGTCGGTTCGGAGTTTTATTTCACATTAGAGATGGAAGTCAGTGACGAACTGAGTCAGGCGAAAATGGCCTCAACTCACTTATCTGGACTGTCAGCAACAATCATTGATGACAACCAGCACGCTTTGGACGTGCTAAGCGGCATGCTAACAAACTTTGGTATGCAGGTTTGTGCTTATTTAGACCCTCATAAGGCGTTAAATCAGTTCGTCCTGACACAAGACTTACCAGACCTTATTTTCGTCGATTGGCATATGCCAAAAATAGATGGCATCGAACTAATTACTAAGCTGCAATCGCAAATTGATATATCACAGAGTAAATTTATTTTAGTCACAGCTTATGGTCGGGAGTTAAACCTCAACGATAGCCAAGCCAATTTAGTCGATGGTGTACTTTTAAAACCGATTAATCCATCAAATCTCGTGGATGTTATTCAAAATGCCGTGTTTGACTCACCAGAAGTAAGAACCACTATCACCAAAAAAGAACAAACAATTAGTAAACAAGCACTAAATGGCATATCGATTTTGGTTGCGGAGGATCAACCTGTCAATCAGGAGATCGCTGTAGAGATATTGTCTAGCTTCGGAGCTCAAGTGTCAGTCGCTGATAATGGGCAAGAAGCCATTGAGCAAGTTCATAACAAACACATAGATATTGTTTTAATGGATATGCAAATGCCAGTGATGGATGGTATTACCGCGACGCAAAACCTTCGTATGGAGTTCGATGAAAGTGCGCTTCCTATTCTTGCTATGACCGCCAATGCGATGGAGGAAGACATCCAAACTTGCATTGATGCTGGTATGAATGACCACGTCGCCAAACCCATCGATGTTGAGCAACTCGTTAACAGTATTTTGAAATACGCAAACGCTGAGACCGATATCCTTTCAACGGAACCTGTGGCAACCCCACCAGAAGCCTATGCAGAAGTAGAGGAAGTTAATGAAGTCATTGAGTTTGAAGGCATTGATATTGCGGAGGGCATTGCTCGAGCCGCAGGCAACCAAAAGGTTTACTTCGATATATTAGAAAAGTTTCTATCCCAGCAGGTTGAGGAGCTGATCAATTTAAAACAGGCTTTAGCGATTGAGAATTTTGAACTTGCACATAGTATGTTACATGCATTAAAGGGCGCTAGCGCTAACCTTTCGATTGTTAAGCTGACCGAGGAGTTTAAGCAGATTGAAGCCTCTCTAAACGTCCGCCCTCCTAATGCGAGCGAAATTGACGAGCTGATTAAATACGTTAAATATGCACAGGAACAATGCCAAAAGCGCCGTAAAAGAGAAGCGTCTCAACAAGTAGAAAGTGTAATGAAAAACAATGAGGCGACAGCCGGAAATAGTCAACTAGAGGAACTCATTCAGCTCGCGTGTGCGTTAAGAGATTATGATACTCAAGCTACAGAACTCGTAGACTCAATTTCGGTAAGTAGCTATTTGACTGAACCAGAGCTACAGAAATTAAAAACCGCCATTGCCCGCTTTGAGTTCAATGAAGCCTTTATGATGCTTACATCTATTAAACATGTAGAAGAAGCACCCGAGCTGAATATAGAAAAAGGCGCACTACATTAGCTATTGCTATATATTTTATCCGAAGGCGAAATGAAGATTTTGCCGTAATAAAAAGGCCAATGATATGGCCTTTCTTTATATGCTCCAAGATGTTTACTTAAAAACGGTTATTACAGTCCCAACTGATCCATAAAGTCGTCATCTACAACATCTTCTTCCTGCGGCTTCGCCGGCTTTTTCTTTTCAGCCTGACTTGCAATAATGTCATCTGGATCTACCGACTCAGCAATATCAAAGTCATGTAGCTTAATGAATTCAGTTTTATCCATTGCCAATTCAAGATAGAAAATATTCTGGCCTTGAGTGGTAAAGGTAACGCGTCTTGCCTGCGGGCGATCCATCGTTGTGTCTACCGAGATCTGCACCTGTTTGTTGATGGCCATCATCTTAGGCTGGTTTTGCGTGATAGAGGTATGTAGCTGCTCGCGTACTTTGTTGGTGAAATCACCGACAATCTGGTTCATCAACTCACCCAATACGTTGGCAACGTCATCGGACAAATGACTATGCGCAATTTCTTCTTCAGGCATGCCCATATTACGCATGTAGTCAGTATACACCTCCATTGCTGCTTGCGCGGTAAAGTTAGTTACGACTAAACCGGTAAAACCGCCATCAAACAATACGAAACAGCCGATGTCAGGTCTCATACAGGTACGAGTGATCTTCTGTACCATTGCGGAATAGTTAATTTGGTTGCCGCTTGCCGATGACAGAACTTCTGTTACTGAGTGGCATAGCGTTGAAAGAATATCTTCTGTGCTAATCACTTTGCTTTTCGCCATTTTTGGTCTCATATTTACTTCTTATTGTTAATAGTAGCCAAGCTACTGAATTTATCACTGACTATCCAGCATAAAATGCTAAAATAGCGAGATTATTTTCAAAGAGAGATTTAATGTGACGGGCAAAGACAGTATTTATGCCACTGAGCAAGCAGTAAAAGATTTCACTTTTGACGCCAATGTCGTCGAAGTGTTTCCAGATATGATCCAGCGCTCAGTGCCGGGCTACGCGACAATAGTAAGCACAATGGGCAAACTTGCGGGTACTTACGCGCAAAGTAACTCTAACCTATATGACTTAGGCTGCTCTTTAGGCGCGGTCACACTAAGCATGCGTAGAAATATAGATAAAGAAAACTGTCATATCATTGCCGTGGATAATTCCCAGCCCATGGTAGAGCGCTGCCAACTGCATTTAAAAGGCTTTAAATCCGATGTCCCAGTCTCAGTCACTTTAGGTGATATCAATGAAATAGAGATTAGCAACGCGTCTGTCGTTGCGATGAACTTCACCCTACAGTTTATCCCATCAGAAAACCGCAAAGCGGTTCTAGAAAAAATATACCAAGGCCTGAAACCTGGTGGCGCACTGTTATTAAGTGAAAAAATTCGCGGTGAAAACGGTACTAAAGACAACTTACTTATTGACCTTCATCACGACTTTAAACGTCACAATGGCTACTCAGAATTAGAGATCAGCCAAAAACGCACCGCGATCGAAAACGTAATGCGTACGGACTCATTAAGTACTCATATGACAAGATTAGAGGATATCGGCTTTAATCAAACTCAAGTGTGGTATCAGTGTTTTAACTTCTGCTCAATGGTAGCAATAAAATAGAGGCAATTATGAATCATTGGTTTACCGACTTTTATGCAACCATTGCAAAAACACCACTAAGCCATTGGCTAGAAACATTACCTGCTCAGCTTAGCCATTGGCAGAAAGAGGCCCAACATGGCGACTGGCCAAAGTGGGAAAAAGTCATAAAAAATCTACCAGAGATCTCAACCACGCATGTTGATATAAAAACCAAAGTTGAGATAGGTACTGGCGAAGACGTTAATGAGGGTCATCAAAAGCAGTTAACACATTTACTAAAACGCATGATGCCGTGGCGTAAGGGACCTTTTCACTTGCATGGTGTCCATATTGATACTGAGTGGCGCAGCGACTGGAAATGGGACAGATTGCTTCCTCATATTAGTGACCTTTATGGCCGTAATGTGTTGGATATTGGCTGTGGCTCTGGTTATCACTTGTGGCGTATGCGCGGTGAAGGCGCAGAGCTTGTAGTTGGTATTGATCCTTCCGATCTGTTTTTGTGTCAATTCCAGACTATTAAACACTTTAACCCCGATCCCAATGTGCATTTACTACCGCTAGGTGTAGAGCAACTGCCTGAGCTAAAAGCATTTGATACTGTGTTTTCAATGGGCGTGCTGTATCACCGTCGTTCACCAATCGACTTCTTAGCACAGCTAAGGTCTCAACTAAGAAAAGGTGGCGAATTAGTGCTAGAAACGCTCGTGGTAGAAGGCGATGTAAATACAGTATTAGTGCCGACCGATCGCTACGCAAAAATGCGCAATGTATGGTTTATTCCAAGCTGTGATGCATTAACATTGTGGCTTGAGCGCGTGGGCTTTAAAGATATCAAGGTAGTAAACAAAGATGTCACGTCGTTAGACGAACAGCGCCAAACTCCTTGGATGGAAACAGAGTCGCTTGCTGACTTTTTAGACCCTAATGACTCAAGCAAAACGATAGAAGGCTACCCAGCTCCGCTCCGTGCGATTTTTATCGCAAAGGCTTAAGCAGTCTATTCCAAGTGAAAGTGAACACTAAGTCATTTCAGCTAGATGTTGCCTTGTTCTCGAACGAGGTCAACATCTCAATTTGAGTACAGCTTAGGCTCAAGGGTCAGTCTAGTATCTTATTAACTATTGCGATCTCACGTTATTTAGCAATATCGCAGTAGGCTTTGCTTAACTCTTCAAACCAGCTCGATGTAAAACCACCACCCCTACTTGTGGTGTTAACTTTTGGTTCAGTGACTTTTTATCGGACAGGTTCAATATGCTCTTCTTTTTTATTTTTAACTTCATTTGTTATCCTTAATTA
>NZ_JAKEVK010000132.1:0-12893 GCF_022398435.1 Pseudoalteromonas sp. Isolate6
AATATAAAATGTAAATGATAGTTGTTATCATTACTATTGTTTTGCTAAACTTCGCCACCTCAGTGATAAATTATTTTCTGAAATAGGTATTTAGCTTATTTCACCACTATCCAATTGCGTAGTTTGGAGTTAAAAATGCAATACTCTCGCTCTTCTGTTCTTTCCGCTTCTTGTATTGCGGTTAAGTTGGCTTTACTAGGTACAAGTGCAACGGCTTCCGCTTCAGATGATATAGAAAAAATCAGTGTTTATGGCAAACATAATAACATTATTCTGCAATCTGGTACTGCAACCAAGTCTAATATGGATCTTATGCAAACGCCTGCGGCGGTTGTTGTTGTTGACAAAGAGCTACTAGATTCGCAAAACGCAGCGACTTTGCAAGAAGCATTACGCAACGTAAGTGGTTTGTCTCAGGCTGGTAATAACTACGGCATTGGTGATTCACTAATGGTCCGTGGTTTAGGTGTGAACTATACCTACGATGGTATGTATGGCGGTGCTGATTTAGGGAACAGCTTCAACCCAACACGCTCCTTAACCAACATCGAGAGTATTGAAGTGTTAAAAGGCCCTGCTACAGGCCTTTATGGCATTGGTGCAGCGGGTGGGGTAGTTAACCTAGTTGAGAAAAAGCCTCAATTTGAACAAGCGCTTGCAATTAACGGTAAAGTGGGCGCGTGGAATACTTATGGCTTGGGCGTTGATTTTACAGATGCAATTACTGATAAGCTTGCCTACCGTGTTGTTGCAAACCATGAGCGTAGCGACGGCTATCGAGATCTAGAATCAAATAGAGACGAAATCTATGCAAGTTTGCGCTTTGAACAAAACAGTGAACATTCTATACTATTTTCAACAGCTTATATCGATGACTCACAACAGGTTGATTCAATTGGTGACCCTGTTCGAATTATTAACTGGGATAGTATTGCGGGGCAACCTGGACTAGTTACAGCTGATCGCTTGCCAAATGACCAACAATATGATGCCGAGAAAGGTAAATGGTTAGGTGTTCAATTGAACGATGAACAGCGCGCGCAACTTGCTGAGTCAATTCGTATCGGCGATGGCTTAAAGCCTTTCAATCTTGGCGATGGAAATCTTATTTCTCCTTTATCTCGCCCTAATGAAGGTGAAGAGTTACGGATAAAGCTTCGTCACGATTGGTATCTAAATCGCAACTCAAAGCTAACACAGCAGATATTATGGCGTAGTTATGATTCAGATTTTGTACGCCAAACGGGTGCATACAATTATGTTTATTGGGAGCGTAATGGTGTGATCAATGCAAATCCAAGAGCCCCGCTTGTGATTGATGATGTGTTATATCCTTATGCGGCTCGCCGTCAAGAATATCGTCGCCAAGTTGCCAGCGAAAAAACCTGGCAGTACTTTGCTGATTTACAGCTAACTTGGGATATGGGCTCTTTGAGCGGAGAGCACTTAGTCAGTGTTAACTATGAAAATCGTGATATGCGCTTAAAGAGTTGGTCTGCCTATGACGCCGATGGCAATGGTTCAGTGCCTTACATTTTAGATATTCGCAACCCAAATTGGCCAACGGGTGCTTTCGAGGATTATAGTCCTTCTCTACGCAGTAACTACGATAAAACGCTTACGGCGTATGGTATTAGTGCACAAGAGGTGGTGTATATCACTGATGCATTAACTGCTCGTGCTGGTCTTGCATATACTAGTTTGGAACAAAAATATCAGCATTTAGGAACAGAACGCTCACCTGAAGAAAGTGAAGAGCTTGATACAGATGATGCGGGTATGACGTATAATCTTGGTTTGAATTACCAAGTGACTCCTCAGCTGTCTGCTTTTGTAAACATGGCAAAAGGTCGTACAGCATACAGTGTACTGGGTAGCCTAGAAAATGAGGCTAATGCAAACCGTAAAAATCGACCTGACTCGGAATCTGAAACGTTAGATATTGGTGTGCGTTTTACTGCCTTTGACGAAGACTTATTAGGGTCATTAGTGTGGTTTGAAACAAAACGTACAAATCTAATGTATAACAACCCAGAGTACAATGATCAGCCTGGAGAAGACTACAACGTGAGTGTTCCACGCTATTTCTTTGATGATGAAGATGAGTCAAAAGGTGTAGAGCTGGACTTAAATTTAGCATTGAACGACCAAATCAGTGTGAACATGAATGCAACCTATCAAGATGCTGTTGAGATCCGTTCAAATGAGCGCTCAGGTCAAATGAAAGGGGTACCAAAAAAGTTTGCCAGCACGTGGGTGAAGTATACTCAACCTATGGAATGGTTTGGTGGTGCATTAGAGTATAGTCTTGGCATTAACTATGAGAGTGAAAGAACAATTAACTCTGTGTCTTTCGGTCTCCCAACAGCGACGATTGATGGTTATACCCGCTGGGACGCAGCGATTAAGTTCGATGCCGAGCAGTTCGACATTCAGCTAAACCTAGAAAACTTAACTGATGAGCGTTATTACAGTAAAGCATTGTTCCTAGGTGGTATGCCGGGTAATGAGCGTAACGCTAAGTTGAGCTTTAACTATAAGTTCTAATCGGTTCGAAAAGAAAAAGGAGGGAAGTCCCTCCTTTTTCTTTCTAAGCAGTCGATGCTTAGTCACGTTTAGATTAGTTAACCCCTTAACGGGATAAAAAATCAGTTATTTAATGTAACAAGTGATACGAGTGAGAAGCTCGTGTGGTGGTGTCTCCCTGACATCATTTAAGTACTCTTCGATAACGGGTACATCTGCAGGCTCAAACTCGCTGTTAGGTAACCATTGTCCAAACAGATATTCATACGGTATTTCTAAAGAGGCGTAGTCTCCTTGGTAGAGTAGGTTCGCCGTTTTGCCTTGTGGAATGGTGAATTCACAAAACCCCTCTGGTAGGGAGGCTGTTGTCTTTGGCACTAAAATTGTCGCCATTGATTTCAGTTTATTTTCCTCGACAGTTTTTGGGTCGTCAAAATACACACCAAAGAAACGCGTTTCTGCATCTAATAAACCTTGTTGTTGCGCCAGTAAGTTTAACTTTTCAAATGCCTGGCCAATTTGCATGTAATCGCCATGATGCTCAAGTCCGATCAACGTCATTTGCTCATTACTGCTGATTTCTACATTAAACATATTCGAATCCTCATCTGCCTTAATAATATAAAATTCGGCTGCATAGTCCTTTAACTTGGTCTGTTCACGTTGACGAAACAGACTAGGTGGTTGCTTGTATCGTTGGGAAAATGCTCGGCTAAATGCTTCAATACTTGCGTAGCCTGCTTTCTCAGCCACCTTTGCAATAGAGTCTTGAGTGCGAATTAACATGCCTGCGGCAACGTGTAGTCGCATTCTTCTCACGGTTGCATTGATGGTTTCCCCAGCGATTGAGCGATAAACACGGTGAAAGTGATAGGTCGACATATGGCATTGATCAGCAAGCGTGATAACATCAAGATCGCGATTAATATTGTTATAGATATAATCAATAACGTGATTTAAGCGAGTAGTGTAATGGCTTAAGGTCGTTGCTTTTCTAGTCATCGTTCACTTCATTGTTGGTTTATGCGGCCATGTGTGCCAATTTGTCTTAATACAGGGTCAAATTGAAGGAGCAAATCTGCCTCTCACTACTCTAAAAAATTTCTTATTTAGAACAACTAAATAGCAAAACCTTTGCCTTGCCTCAAAATAGATCACCTAATTAAGCTAATGGCTTTTACAGCTCCGTGATTAACGTCGGAGCTGATATGGCTTATCTTGGCAGAACTCGATTTGATAATGTTTGCTGATTTGTATTTTAGACAACTTACTGGCTTTCCGTCAGTGCTTTTTCCACCGCTTTAAGAATAGATGATTTGGTTGAAGGCTTGGTGATGTATCCTGTAAGCCCTAAAGATGCCCATTTTCTAATTATGTCTTTGTTTTTATTGCTTGTTAAAGCAATGATCGGCAGTTTTTTACAATGTGGAATGTTGCGAATATTTTTTGTTGTGTTGTAGCCATCGAGTTCAGGCATAAATAGATCCATAAACACCATAGTGAATTTATGCTTCCTCAATGTTTTTATTGCACCTAGTCCACTGGTTTCACACTCTACTTTATGTCCCTCGTCGCGTAAAATTTTAGCTATCATTTCACGGTAGATTTCGTTGTCTTCGACCACCATTATTTTTATTTCTTCTTGCTTTGTTTCAAGTGCTTTCGGCTCACTAATGTTAACTTCACCCGTCTCACCAACTGGCAATACATTCTGCGCTAGCTGTGCGCATTTTGAGTTGTCTTTTTCACTCAGTAACGCGGTAAGCTCTGCGATAGAAAACTGTTTATCTTTCAGCCTCTTTGTTAATTCATGAACGCTATCTGCCAATTGATGTTCTAATTCATCCAATAGTGGCGATAAGTGTTTTTGCTTCAGCTCATTGAGCAAATCATCTTGAACTTTGTTAATTCCTTTTTCATTATCTAGGTTTCGCCTTACTGTCTGTAGTGTCTCATCCGCTTTTTGATGGTACAAAGCTGCATCATCAATGAGTTGCTTTAATTTATCATCGATGCGACCAAAATGTTCTTCTCGGATCTTAGTGACCTCAGATGTGCCCTCTGTGCGAACCAAAGCATTATGCAAGATCATCCGAAATCGGTAATTTTCGTACATAGGTTTGTAAACAAAGTAATCGGTAAAAATACCTTTCATACAACACCTAAAGGCGACACCTGATTCTTTATTTTCACATAGTAGGATGTTCTCATGGGCGTAATTAAGCAGGCCATGTTTTGCAAGTAGACTGTATATTTCTACGCTTTTTGCAACCGTACTTCGAGCAATGACGATAACATCAGGTGGTGATTCTGTAAGCACTTCAGCGACTTCTTTATGGCTTGTTAGTGTGCGAAATGCGCTTACCTGAGAAGCAACAATGTCAACAACACCACTTAGATCTGCTGGATCGTCACAGATGATGATAACTTTTGGATGTCGCTGCGCGTGTTCAACTTCTTTTTTATGCATAAATTCCCTCTGGGTTTGAGAGTACAGCAAAGACTACTAAGTTTAATTATTTACTAGAATGAGACTTTTGCAACGCAGATTCGGAGACCATTTGTAAAAACTCTGACGGCGGACAAGGTGGGTAATAATAATACCCTTGTATGTATTCTACTTCGTAGCTTTGTAGCACAATTAGATCTTCCACCTCTTCGACCCCTTCAGCTACCACCTCTAGTCCAAGTTGGTGCGCCATTTCACAGGTACTAGCAATAATGACACGCTTATTGGGCTGTGTAGAGCAGCCATCAACAAAGCACCTATCTATTTTTAGCTCATCAAAAGGTAGCTCGCTAAGTTGTTTTATTGAGGAGTAACCTGTACCAAAGTCATCTATTGATAGTTTAAAGCCTTTAAGCTTTAGACGCAGTAACACGTCAAGCGCACGCTTGATATTGTCTAATAAATGGCTTTCAGTTAACTCTAAGGTGATCTGTGAAGTGGGGGTGAAGTACTCTTCACAGATAGATTCGAGCTTTTCTGGGAGTTTTATGTCTTCGAGTTCTTTAACACTCAAATTGATACTAAATTGAAGTGCTTTTAGAACATCGCGATTATGGCTTAGCAAAGATAAGGTCTGTTTCAACAAATTATAGGAAAGTAGATGAATTAAATTGTGCTCTTCCATTGTCGTGATGAATTGTGAAGGTTGAACTATACCATCGCTGTTATGATGCCATCTCGCGAGCACCTCTGCGCCAATAATGGTACCTGACGGACTTGCAACTTTGGGCTGGAAATAAGCACAAAACTCCTCACGCAATAACCCTTCGTAGATTTCATCTTTACTATAGTTTTGTAATGCATGTTGGGATCTTGCGGGGGTACCTCTGGACTGAAGTTGACTATAAAGCTCTCTGAGCTTAGTTATAGAAAGTGGTTTTTCTAAACTGGATATAATATTGAGGCCATGCAGTTCAGCCAGTGCAGCGGTGTTCCTAATAAATAGGTCTTTTTCGCCACTTAGCAATGCGATAGGTGCTTGAATGTTTAGTTCGGCAAATTTTCTTAAGATTTCAACACCATCCATTTGTGGCATATTGATATCGAGTAAAATAAGAGAAGCTTGATGAAGCTCTTGGCTTTCTAATGCAGACGCTCCATTGATAAAACCTTTAAAAAGGCACGGTGTTTGATTGGCAACCAACAGCTGTAATTGAGTGAGGATGAGCTCGCTGTCATCAATTGCAATAATTAGGTGCTTATTATCTATCATACATACTAAGCCTGAGTTATTTAGCACACGATCAAGTTAGATCATCTACATTAAGTATAGAAGCGATTTCAGCTTGTGCATTATCAAAGAGTGTTAAACACTGATTTAACAAGCTTTCAATCTTGGTGGAGTTGCCCTCACTTGCCGCTCGTTCGAGTTCTGCCATCTTTTCGGAAAGTTGTATTGCGCCTACTGCTTTGGCGGAGGTTTTTCCCTGATGTGCGATATTCTTGATACTTTCAGTGCTATTCATGTCAATTTCTTGCAGCAGCTTTTTCGTATCTTCTACAAAGCTTCTCAAAAAGATATGCTGTAGATCTTTATCTGTCCCGACATACTCACCGAGTATAGCGAGGTCAATATGATGGGTTGGTGCAGACAATTCTTCTAAAAGTGAAGCGGAACGAATAGGTGCTTGAGCGTTTGTTTTTAAATGACTTGAAAACCACTTTTTGAGTTTACTGTTCAACTTTTGTAGTACGATGGGTTTAGCAATGTAGTCATCCATACCCGCTTGGAAGCAGATATCTTGCTCACCCTCTAAGGCATTAGCGGTAGCCGCGATGATCGGTATATGGCCCAAATTGTGTATTTGCTCATTTTCTCGTCTTTTCCTTGTAAATTCATAACCATCCATTACAGGCATATGGCAATCTGAAATAATGAGTGAAAAGTTATACTGCTCAAGTAGTTGCAAGGCAACTTTGCCGTTGTCAGCAATGATACATTGGTAACCTAGTAACGCTAACTGTCGCTTAAATAAGTCCTGATTATAAACGTTATCTTCGACCACCAAGATGAGTTTATTTATTGCTTGTGCTTCATTTATGCTTGGTACGGTTACAGATCCTAGGTTATCTCTATTTTTGTTATCTGAGTCACATTCGATTAGTCCTTCTAGCGAGGCGATGTGTGAGACAACTTTATAGGCGTAGTAAGGATATAGTGCCAAATTTGACACTCGGATGCTGTTATTAGAGGGCAGTTTGTCCTGATTATTATCCAGTAGCACATACTTGCAACTGCTCTCAGCAATAAAAACTTCTTTTCCTTCGGTTGTCAGGCGTTGAAAAGCTTCGGCCGTAATGACGAGATAATCGAATTGCTGGCTATCAATCAGTTGTGCATTAAAAAGTTCTCGAGGGAATATTTCGCATTGTGCTTCGTATATTCGCAGTTGATTTTGCAGGTCTTTTTCAAACTTATCTTCGTCACCGACTACGGCAATTTTAAGCCTATCTAAGGTCAGATCTGAATCGCTATTCTGCTTTGGTACTTCATGGTATGGCAATGTAACAATGAAGTTGCTGCCGAATCCCTCTAGACTCCTACATTCAATTTCTCCCTCCATCATGCTTACGAGCTTGTGGGTAATGGAAAGCCCAAGACCTGTACCTCCGTATTGTCGTTGAATACTGCTGTCAGCTTGTACAAAGGGTTTGAAGAGGTTGTCTACTTGCTCTTCAGACATGCCTTTACCATTATCTTTAACGCTAATTTCCATTAAGTTGTCATCAACAGAACGGCCAATTGTAACCTCTACAAATCCCACTGCGGTGGCGGTAGTTTTGGTAAACTTTAACGCATTACCGACCAAATTTAATAAAATTTGCCGTAGCCTAACCGGATCACCCAATTGCCAAATTGGCAACTGTGGTGAAAGGTAAAAAGCAAGTTTGATTTTCTTTGAATCGGCCTGATATGCAAGTAATTCTGCGAGCTCGCTGATGATTTCCTGCCAGTTAAATGGTGTTGATTCAAGCTCCATTTTACCCGCTTCAATTTTTGAAAAGTCTAAAATATCGTTTATTATTCTCAGTAACACCAGTGCCGAGCTTTTCGCGACTTTAGTAAGGTGAGACTGCTCATGGTCAAGATCCGATTGGGCGAGAATATCTAGCATGCCTACTACGCCATTCATCGGCGTTCTAATCTCATGACTCATTGTAGCTAGGAAACGTGATTTTGCTTTACTAGCTTGCTCTGCTTTTTTGCGAGCTTGCTCTAACTCATCCGAAAAGTTGACGCTCTTAGTCATGTCATTCTGATAGATAAGGGTGTACTTTCCTGATTCGGTATTAATGTTTTTTACTAACACGTTGAACCAATACACTTCGTTTTTTATATGGTATTGACAGGTAGTTTGCGCTTGGTAAGACGTTTGGTGTTTCGATTGCTCAAGCATGTCTAGCAGGCCTTTGCTATCGACTAATGGCAGTTGCTCAAAGAGTTGGACAATGTCTGAGCCTTTGTTGATAGTGCTCCCCATAAACTGATATTCAATATTAGAAGCGCATTTTAGGTGCTCATTAAACTGATTTAACATAGTAATTTTCTGTTTTTCATCAATTAACAAGATAAAAGCAGGAAATGAATCAATGGCTTCTTGAAGTAGCTTCTCAGTAGACTTTTGGATCTTGAGTAATCGTTGCGCAGAGGTTCTTTCTGCTTCTGCCTCGTGCATTTTTTCTAGCGCTTCTTTTCGTGCGGAAACAAGCTCTTTCTGTATTCTTTTTTGACGATTACTTTCATTAACTTGATTGGTTATATCTTTTACAACGCCAACAATAAAATGTGTATTTTCACTGGAATAATACTTTAAATTAAGAATAACAGTTAGATACCGAGTCGAAGATTCATCACTTAATGTTAATTGAAACTCACGGGACTGTTCATGAGTTAAGGATCGTAGGTTTGAGTGTAACCTCTTTCTATTACCTCTATCGAGTGATTTTACGATTGGCTTTAAGTCGTAGTAATCATCGTCATTGTGTAAACTAAACAATGCTTTAAAGCCCTCAGAAGCATGCGTAAAGTATTGCCCCACAGGCATTTCAAAGCTGCCAATTACGGCAAGCTTTTCAGAAGCATTGAGGAGTGTTTGACGTTTTTGAATTGCATCTTTTGCGGCCTGCTTTTCTTTTTTTGCTTTTTGTTGAGCGCGATAACTAATTATTAAACCAAACAAACAAAATGCAACTAGGGCTAGCACTTGCCAAATAAACTTTATTTCTATCGTGTAGAGTAGGTCTTTATTGAAAGCTTCATGTGAATAAGCATAAGTGCCTATTTGAAGCTCCTGATCCCAAACTTTTGCGCTTAAAAAATCAGCTGACTTATTATTATTTAATAGTAACTGAATTAATGGTGTTAGATTACCACCCATTTCTAGAGTTTGCAGTTCCTGCAGTGTGTAGTAGCCAGATGCGTTTTCAAGGCGAGTATTAAGGTTTAACTCTAAGCTACCAAGTAACACGTCAAGTTGCGTTTCATACCAATACAGTGTGTCAGTTAGCCCTGAATTGGAAAGCCCGATCCCGGTCATAATAAGTATCCGATGACCATCGTTTCCTGTTATCACTTTCGTCACAATGCCACCACGCAGCAGGTTATCTTGGTTTTGTGAGTAGAGTGATGTTATCTGGCTTTTTTTTAAGTATTGAGTGTCATGTAAGTCGTTGAGGGTCAAAGTTTGCAATTGAGTGTGCTTAGCATTGCTGGTATCTATACTCGCTTGCTTGAGCTCTTCAATCATTGGGTTATACCACAGTGTTTTTAGGTGATTTATTCGCTCCAAAGACTGATTATTAAGTTGCCTCAATGTTTGCACCTTAGATAAATATAATAGCTGCTTTTGGCTAGCTGAATGCTCGACAAACAATACTGCAAGTACTGAGGAAAAAATGACGATGAGCTGAGCTGTTTGTGCTCTTAGTGGCGCGGTTTTATATACTTTTAATTCTGTAAACGCTTTAATTAATAGGCTGATGAGTATGAAGTAGATAACAGCGGTGGCGCAAGAAGTAATAAGTGAAGCGTGTGCTGTTTGCTGCGACTTTTGCATGCGCTCTGAGGCTGAGTCCTTCATGTATGACAATAAACTTAAGCTGCCGTCGGTGAGGAGATTGAGGTAACTGGTGCTACTATCCCACCACGTATAATGTGAGAGGTTATTTTCCAGTCCTTGATTGAACAGATGTAGAGTTGATGCCACAGCACTAAACCCGTCAGAGGTAGTAGCGACGTTGTACAGCTGCTCTGTATTTTGATTATCTTTCAAGCTTTCTAAAAGGGTAATATGGGTTGCATAGTTGTGCAACGCGCTTCTCATGGCCCTTAACTGGATATTTTCTTCATCCGCGGTTAAGTACCGACTTATCTTGGCTCTAAATCTACCGCCTAATTCAATCGCTCTGATAAGCGAGTGGATATTTTGAAACTGAGCATTGTTTTGGTAATTACTAAAGGTATTAATGTAGGATTGTTCGGTTTGTATAGTACGTACCGTATCGGTCAGGTAATTGATCAAAATAGTGTAACGGAGGAACAGCTGCTCATGGTCAAAGTCGACTTGTCGACTGAGTTTTCTAAGTGCTTGTACATCCTCTTTTAAAGTTAGCTGGAACTGTTCAAAGTTCTGGATGCTAGTAAACTTCTCTGCAGCTAGTTTTTGTATATTTTTATCTGTCTCTTGGTAATATGCCTTTAGCCGCGTATTATGCTCGTCTTCAGGCATGAACCCTGTCGACATCCCCCTCTCACGCTGTAGACTAAATATTACTTCAATTGCTTTATCAAGAGCGGAAAGGTTGTTGTAATAATGGGCTAGGCTTTTATGGACAATGCGGCTCTTATTGAATTCGTTAATTTCGAGATAAAAGCCGCTTAAACAGATTAGGGAAAAAATGGTCAAGGTGATTAGTTTTAGATATTTGCTCACATTTGCCACCTGCGTTATCTCATAAAACAAACTATAGTAGAAATATAAACGGTGTCTAATTAAGTGTATTATGAATCCCCCAGAGCTACCCGACAACGAATATGCCCGGCTACACGCCCTTTGGGATTTGGCGGTACTGGATACTGATGCAACTGAAGAATTAGACAGAATTACCCAATTTACTGCCCATGTTTTTGATGTTCCAATCGCATTGGTTAGCCTTGTTGACAAAGATAGACAATGGTTTAAATCTCGCTTTGGATTAGATGCGGAGCAGACTTCTCGAGATGTTTCTTTTTGTGGTCATGCGATATTAGGAGAGACTGTATTTGTCGTAAGCGATACGCTCGAAGACACTCGTTTTATGGACAATCCTCTGGTACAAGATGCACCGTATATTCGCTTCTACGCAGGTGCGCCACTCATTTTATCTTCAGGGTATCGTGTCGGAACTGTGTGTATTATCGATACAGAGCCTCGTGAACTTGGCGCAGAGGACTGCAAAATTTTACAGCAAATCGCTAGTGATGTTGTGAAACAGTTGGAGAAAAATAAGTAATACCGATGCGCCCAATTAAGAGATCTACTCTGGAGCGAGAAAACCTTGCCGATAACACTCCTACCACCGAGGGGATTACATCAATATAGACACTGTGTAATTACCGTGGCAATTTAGACTGGTTGTGAAATAGGAAAAGTATTGCCGCAAAAAGTGTTGTAATTATTAGTGCATTTGGCTTTGGTAAGAGTTACAATTGCGATTGTATATCATTGCCGTTTAGCGCAATGCTTAAACAGCAATTACGTATCTTGTCACCTTGATTTATCTGCCTTGATTCATCGTCATTCTGCAACTGGAGCGGTGTGATTAAGTGGGACACAATACTCAACATTAGTTTTTGATTTTTTATTCTAAGCATAGAGATACGTAGCATTCTATTTTACAAAGGTACACGATTCATTTCATGACAGATATTACAACGCACCAAGCTTCTCGGCGAAGGCTGCTGATTGCGCTTGCAATCACATGCTCGTTTATGATCATTCAAGTCGTTGGTGCTTATTATGCGAATTCTCTCGCTGTGCTGGCAGATGCCGGGCATCTATTTGTTCATAATAGTTCATTGTTTATCGCACTAATTGCGTCTAGTGCTGCTGTTTATTTAGCCAAAACCTATAACGATGGCTATAAAAGAGCTGAGTATACTGGTGGCTTGATCAACGGCATTCTATACCTATCCATAGCTGTGGTTATTTTACTCGAGGGAAGCGAGCGTCTGTCTCACCATGCAGGTGGGCATGATTTAGAAGTGAACAGTTATTTAATGTCTATGATTGCCGCCATTGGATTTCTGTTTCATGGCGCTTCTGCATGGGTGTTATACAAAGGCAGAAAAGATAGTATCAACGTTTATGCCGTGTTTCTTCATTCATTCTTTGATTTACTTTCCACTATTTCAACTTTCGTGGCCGGGGTGATTATTCATCTAACTGGCTGGGAGATAGTAGATATTCTTTCAAGTATGCTGATTTCTGTTTTTGTGTTGTTTACCGGCATCAAGGTGATAATGGCCTGCCTTAAGGGTTTATCTACTTCGTCTGAGGTTTTACCGACGGTGCAGGAGGTTGAAAAAACCATAGTGTCCACTGAGCACGTAGAGAGTGCACATAATATTACGATCAGTAAAATTGATGGTGCAGTGGTTATTGGAGCACATGTGGTATTAAAGCATCACTGTACTATCGAGTCCCATGACTCAGCATGTCGAGTGGAAGTGGAAGAAGCGTTGAAGAAGTCTTTCAATGTGTTGAGTAGTGTACTACAAATTGAAAGCCATGACTGCCCACATCATTAGGACTAACAGAGTTTAAAGTGTGATATAGTTTTTCGGTTATTTCTTGCGCCACCTTGGCAGGTTTTAAAT
>NZ_JAKEVK010000133.1:0-12566 GCF_022398435.1 Pseudoalteromonas sp. Isolate6
GGCAAGAAAAAAGCCGCGTCTCCGCGGCTTAACTGATTGGACTAATCATTTTTACCTATGAACCAGTTACTGGAACTTCGTTACACTCAATATTCACAGTGCCCGTCAAAGCGTTGTTATCATTCTGAACGTTTTCAAAAGTAAATGTTTGAGACTGACCACCACCATCTACTTTAGCTCCACGAATTGTTGCTCTCACTTTATAACTCGCACCAGCTTCTATACCTGATAACTTAAATGTTGAGTCTCCCTGTGCCTGTGCAAGTCCTGCAGCCTTACCATTTTTAGCATAAGTTACAATTGAACCCGATAGGTCAGCACTCACAGTCGCATCTTGAGCACATACTCCATTTAGTGTTACGTTCTTATCAAACGTTTCTACTGTGCTTTCTATATTTGCTGTAACTTCACCACAAACAGGAACCTCAGTTTGAGAATTATACCAAACGTTTCCAGAGTAATCATAAAGGCGAACTTTTGCAGTGGCATTTGACGAAATACCGTATCGTGCAGCCGAAGAAGCAGGAATGATCGCTTTGACCTCTTTGCGCGTATAGCTACCGATTGTGCCATCTGTTGAAGACAACTCAATTGCTAAACCTCTAGCAGGAATATTACCAACCAACCTAAGTGTTATTCCTGCGGTACAAAGAGGAGCATTTTTGCCAATAGAAAAAAACGTTAGGTGGTCCGTTTCAAACGAAGCTGGAAAACTGCCATCAGTATTGGCAGCACCTACAGTTGCCATATTTGTCTCACTAGACCAAGTACCCGTGTCTTCGTTATGTGAAGAAATACTTAATGTATCTCCTGCAGTTACTCCGCTATCAGCCGGTAGATTTACCGATACATTAATTGGACTAGAGAAGTTTTTAATCTTGGTACCATTTTCATCACTCATTGTGATATTAGTTACACCAAGCGTAGTTTTAACCTGAGTCGTGGAGTTCGCATTTAGCCCCTCAGGAATAATAGCGGTTGCATCTGTATTGGATGCATCAGCAGCTAACACATCCAATGTAATCTCAGTGCCAGTTACAGGTTCGTCATCGGCATCACGTAAAACCGTATTAGCGGGAACCGTAACTGTTGAACTAGCGCCGGCTTCTGATGCATTAGCGGTAACAGCTGCCGAAGTAGTTGCGCTCGCTACCGTCGCGGTTTGCTGAGCTGATTTCAGTCCAGCAGTATTAGCTGCAACCAAACCAAACTCTAGTGGAATATCAATAAAACCTTCCTCTACTTCTGTAGATAGGTCGATAATAAAGCTTTTAGACACGTAGCCAGATTGGCTCACAACGGCGGTCACGCTGCCGGATGCACCTTCTTTACTAAAAAAGTTAAAGTTACCTGTATCGTCAACTGTAACGGAGGAAATTTCAGTACCGTTTACATCTGTGATTACTGTTGCAGGTTGCCCGTTCACCAAAAACTTAACAACAGCGCCTTCTAATACGTCGGAGTTCGCTTTGTTTACGACGTTCACAGAAAAAACCTTTGCAGGTTGCTCAGTAACTAAGTCCTCAGGTGGTTGAATAACTGTAACTGGATCTGTTGGATCAGGTGGCGGAGGGATTACCACATTGTTATCGTCATCGCTAAAACAGCCAGAAAGAGCTAAAGCTGAAGCTACAGATAAAGCGAGTAAAGATTTTTTGTTCGAAATCATGATTGGTCCTTGTTCCCTTTTTTGAAAGCGCCAAGCAGCGCTAACGCGCGTTTTAGTACATCGAAATTTAAATATAGAAAAGGTTTAAGGATTGTCCAGTTTGGAAATAAAATTTTTTAACTGACTAAAGACTTAAAATTTTGAACGACTTTATAACACTCTAGATATTCGAAATACGCGCTCAAGTGACTGACCTTAACACAGCGCTTTCATGACTATAGCTCAGCCTAAATTCGGCTTCTAATCTAGCCCATCAACAAGCTTTTTAAGTGTTACCAACTCGAAATAAGGCAGAGCGATATCGGTGTGCTGAATTTGAAGCTAGTGCTTTTTTGGTATTTGCATGAATGACTTTGGTTGTGATTCAACAACACTAAAATAGAGGGTTGCAAGATCGTTTAGACGTTCAGTAATTCACTAAATTAAATTGGGTTTAAGTGTGACTAAACAGCTCGAGTAGATTGTGAGGTACTTCAATAGAGTAAATAATACCCGCATAATTCTCAGTGGCTGAGCTACTGCAAAAAAATAAGCCCTGCTTACCAAAGCAGGGCTTATTATATCTAACTTGTAGTCAGCTTATAAGCTAAGGCTATTAAGAACCTGTAACTTCTTCACAAGCCATTTTTAGCTCTTGGTTAGCAACTTCAGTACCAGCGTCAAAAGTGAATGATGTCGCCTGATCTTCTGCAGTTTCTAGTGACAATACATCAATGCTCACTGTGTACGTCTCACCAACAACTAGGTTATTTAATGAGTATGTACCTTCAGCATTTGCAGCAAGATATGTTGCCTTGTCAGCACGGCGGTAAGTAACCACTGAGTTTTGTACTGGAACAGAAACCGACTCGTCATTAGAGCAAACGCCCGTCAAGTCGAAAGATGCTGTTGTGTACTCAACCGCTGGCGCTTCTAACGTTACTGCAACAGCTTCACCACATACTGCTACTTCATTTTCAGAATCAAACCACACTGTACCTTCTGCGTCACGAAGTACAATACGCGCAGTAGCGTCAGCGCTTACATTGTTTTTACCCGCGTTCTCTGCAGTGTAAATCACTTTAGACGTTGCGCCTGAAGCGATAAACTTAGTTGCATTGATATCAGATGACTGAACGTCAACAAATAAGCCGCCTGCTGGTACGTCACCAGTGATATTTACAGAAACATCATTGTTACATACGGCAACTTCATCAGTTGCGGTGAAGAATGTAAGGTGATCTGTCATAAATGAAGCTTTGTAAGCCGTGCCAGCTTCGTTTAAAGCACCAACAGTAACTTCATTATTAGTCTCTTTAGTCCAAACGCCTGTATCTTCGTTATGAGATGAAAGGCCTAAAACATCGCCAGTTTCAATAGCGCGGCCTTCAGATGCTAGTACAGTATCTTTTGGAATAGAGATTGAGATAGAGATTGGGTTGCTGAACTTTTTGATCTTAACGCCATTCTCATCAGTCATTGTTACGTTAGCAACACCAACTGGAGCTGCTAAGGTCGCAGCGCTATCTGCATTCAGTCCTTCAGGAAGAACTGCACCGGCAGCTGAAGATGTAGGATCAGCAGAGCCAACGTTCAGTGATACTTTTGTACCAGTGATAGCTTCACCGTTTGCGTCACGAAGTACAACACCTGCAGGAATTACTACATCAGCACCAGCTTTGCCTTTTGCAGCAGTTGCTGTGATTGCAGCATCTACAACACCGCCTTCAACTTCAGTTTCCACAACTTCTTCAACTGTCGAATCAGTATTTTTAGAAACAAGCGCTAATTGAACCGCCACTTCAGCAACATCTTCTTCCGTAGTAAGATCAATATTAAAGCTCTTTGAGAAGTAGCCATCAGCGGTTACAACAGCTGTAATTTGAGAAAGCTCTGCACCTTCTTTAACAGTAAATACAAAGTTACCGGCTGCACCAGTTTCAACTGTTGCCGTTACTTCGCCTTTGGTATTTACGATATTTTCAGAAGCTTCGCCGTTTTCTAGGAATGTGATTTTAGCTGGAACAATGTTAGTGCTATCTTTATCAACAACGCTACCACTCACAACTAGAGAAAGTGCATCAGGTGCTTCTGGCGCTACTACTACTGGATCTGTAGGCTCTGGTGGCGGGATAGTTACGTTATTGTCATCGTCACTGAAACAGCCAGAAAGCGTCAACGCAGAAGCGACTGACAGCGCAAGAAGAGATTTTTTGTTTGCAATCATGATTAGTCCTTGTTTTCTTTTTCATTAACAACGCCACGTTAGCGCGTTAACACACAAAAAAGCTCCATTGCTAGGAACGGAAGCTTTAAATTAAAAATTTGTATGGTAGACAGGGACTAAGTCATTCCCTGACCCGATTCAACGTGAGCTTTGCAGTCAACTCTATGACTAAGATATAAACAGCCCACGATGACCCTGCTAATCTATCACAGTAAAGCGTTAGATCCAACCGCTTGATTTAGTTTAAAAGTAGGATACCGTTGGTACACTAAATACACAATGAATGAAGTGAAATTTATCGTAAATAATCGCAACATAATGGTTATTTATTAACGAGGCATAAATTGTAAATGTGTAGCTATCGTCACGAGATAAAATTAAAAAGAGAATCGCGACCCGTAACCACGGTTTACTCCGTAAAAACACACCAAAACACCACTCTCGTAGCGGCGGGTTTATCCCGCGATAAGCACACCGCGACACAAAGTCGCCGCTACGAATAGGTAATTCCTAGTTATTGTAGACTTACCTGTGACCATCTCTTATTTATAGGTCAAATACACTTCTCTTAGTCGAGCCAAGTTACTATATACATAGCTGCTCGACAAACGTCCTTGGTTTAAGAATGTTTTATCAATATTAACCGGCGTGTTAACTAAATGACCTCGACCAATTGCAATGGCATTTGTTGATTCACCAATTCGCGTACTTGCAGCATGACGCCACGCCTCATTTCCTTTAATTTGACCATAACGTGTTGGTGCCATGTCTTTTCTAGGTGTAAGTGGAATGCTAAAAGATATACCTGCGATTTGCACATCGGTATCTTGCGCAAATATCGACACGTAGCTATCACCAAACCAGAAGCGCGTTTCTAATTTAACACCACTATCCTCATAAAAGAATCGACCTGCAGTTGCGTGAAAACTGACATCTTGCTCAACCCAGTTATAACGATAAGACAAGGTTTGATAATCCTTATCTAAGTCATAATCATCGTACTCAAAGTATCCAAGCTCTGCTGAAAATTGATGACGACCATTGCCACTCAACCAGGTCGTTTCGTTCTTAATACCTGTGTAATCATTAAACTCTTTAAAAAAGCCGATATGTGTTTGGTTATAAATACCATAAGGCAGTGCAAATGTTTGATAGATAGTCGCTTGTGTTAAGCCACTTTGTTTAGCCAAACGGCCAAATGCCTTACCATCATCGTAGTCACTCGTATTGGCAACTTCAGTTTCGGCACTTAAATTAATACCACCGCCATACCACATTGGTACATCAACATCAGCTTTTAAAGCGAGTGAGAAATCATAAACTCCCAGCTCCGTTGCCAACCTTGAGTCCAGTGCAGGACCAACGGTTAACCTTGGTTTAAAGTACGCGCTATTTGCCTTTGGCATACCAACCCAAGACACACTACCAATTGGATCCATTTCGCCTCGACGAATATCCATATCAGGTGTAGTGCCAGTATTTACAAACTCTCTATAGTTATTAATGTGGCCTCTAAGTGCCAACATTGGAATACCACGGTTTAGCAATTGAACAGTAAACTGCGCGTTCGGCTCGTTCACATGTTCAGCAATACGACCTAATACTAAGCCAATTGCATCTATGTCGTTGCGATTAAAAACATAGTTTTCAAAACTCACGACAACATGAGGGTCTCGATTAAAGCCAACACTCACCGACTCAAAGCCATCTTCCAAGAGTGCCGCTTTTAAAGCGCGCGTTTGCATTGTTAGAGACTTTTTATATTCATCACGCTCTGTGACTTCTTTTTTCGCTTCAGGAAGAGGTTTACGGGCGAGACGGCGCTGCTCCTCATAATGAGCTTTAAATGCCGCCTCTCGCTCGGCGTCTGCATCAAGCGTTGGCGCTGGAGCTGCGTCTAAGGGGTCATTTAATGTTGCCTGCTCAAACAAAGGCATAGAGAAGTTTACACCCCAAAAAGTGTCTTTTTCAGCGTGATCGGTATTACTGTAAAACTTACTGGTAAGCGTTAAAGTACCTACATCATAAATCCATGCTTTTGGTACTGTTAAGCGCAAACCGGCATTAACTGCATCAGCATCATGTTCCACTTGTACAGCTAGCCAGTCTAGTGGCTGCCACTCAATCCCAGCAAATGCACCATCCATTTGCCCAGTTGCACGATCGCTTACCGCAAAACCTGCAGAGAATCTAAAGTCGTTCCATTCACGAGACCCTGCCAAATAATAGGTTTCATAATTGTTAGCCGCACCGCCGAGGTCTTTACCCCCTACTGCTAAGTTAAACCACTCTTTAGGCACAAAAGGGAGTTGGTATTTAAGATTAAAAGAAAGGTCACGGGTCTGATTTTCGGCTTTCGTTTCAGCATTAAATAGATTGTCGTGCATTGTATTAGAAGCAATCATACCGCTTACCTCTAAACCGTCAAACACACCCGCTGAGAAAATATAGTTGTGACCATCGAGGTAAACATTGCCACTGTGATCAAGTTGATTATTGTAACCAATATCTATACTTCCCTTTTCAAGTACCTCAGCAGTAGGGGTATTAAAAATACCAGTGTACCCCGCAAATGCAGTGTAGTTATTTATTTGGGTATCAGCTAAAACAGGTATGCTTGCAAGTGCAATACTACCTGCAAGAATCGTATTTATTTTTGACATGTGCGCAGACCGATTTTTATTTTCAATTCTTGAATTAAGTGTGAAAGAGCAAATTAACAAACTCAGCCACCGTTATAAGTATTATGTAGATATCCTACAATGAAGTATAGAAAAACCCAACCTCGTAGCAGCGGGTTTAGCCCGAAAAAGATCGTCGCGACATAGAGTCGCCGCTACGAATGTATAACCCCGCGATAAGCATGTTACACGTTTCTAAAGTTAACCACTTTCAGCTCGGACTCACACTCGACTTCAAGTACTTGGCGTTTTTCATTCCACACCAAATCACAAATACCATCTGTAGGATTAAAACCTGTAGGTGCTTCTAGCAACAATTTACGAATAAGTTCATGATCAAAATTATGACAAGCCGTGTCCATTGCACTCATAAAAGACTCAAGCTCTGCCATCGGTAGTTTTACCTCGTTGGCCGTCATGATCCGTGGATGAGAGGTTTCTTCTACATTGTCACCAATCAATAATTCTTCATATAACTTTTCACCTGGTCGCAATCCTGTACATTCAATTTCAATATCGCCATGAGGGTTGGACTCTGATTTAACCTCTAAGCCAGAAAGGTGCACCATTTTGGTCGCTAAATCCTTGATCTTAACAGACTCTCCCATATCTAACACAAATACGTCCCCCCCCTTACCCATAGCACCCGCCTGAATAACTAACTGCGCAGCTTCTGGTATGGTCATAAAAAACCGGGTGATATCTTTATGCGTTAAGGTAATTGGTCCACCTTCTTTAATCTGCTTACGGAATAGAGGCACCACTGAACCACTTGAACCAAGCACATTACCAAAACGTACCATGCAAAAACGGGTATTTTTAGACGTTACTTTACTTTCAGCCAAGGCTTGTAACACTAACTCTGCCATACGCTTGGTTGCACCCATTACATTTGTGGGGCGCACCGCTTTATCTGTAGAGATTAATACAAAAGTCTCTACTCCCGCGTTAATAGCGGCTTTAGCTGTGTAATAAGTACCAAATACGTTATTACGAACACCCTCAACAACATTTTGCTCTACAAGCGGTACATGCTTGTAGGCCGCGGCATGATAGACAGTTTGCACCCCAAAGGCTTTCATGCAAGTTTCAATACGGTTGATACGTTGAACCGACCCCATCACAGGTACTATTTCCAATGATACGCCTTTATTCAATGCAAGCTGATTCAGCTCCTTTTCAATGCTATATAAACCATACTCGGACACCTCAAAAAGCACCAACTTTTTAGGTCCATTTAATATAATTTGCCTGCATAGTTCAGAGCCTATAGAACCGCCGGCACCGGTTACCATAATGACTTTATCTTCTATATTTGCAGCCATCAGCTCTGCTTGTGGCGCTACTGGGTCTCTGCCCAATAAGTCTTCGATTTCGACTTCTTTTATATCATTAAGCTGCGCTTTACCGTCAATAACGTCTGCCATACCTGGCACCGTCATCACCTCGAGCGGCAGTTTTTCTAACTTAGTGAGTATTTCTTTACGGCGAGAGCGCGATACGCTTGGTAAAGCAAGCAAAACCTTATTTACTCGCTTTTTATCTATCAAATTATAGATTTCATCAAAGGCGACAACGGGGATCCCTTGGATAATAGCATTATGTTTGGTAGCGTCATCGTCTAGATACGCCGTAACATAATAGTCAGGCCCTGTTGCTAGCGCAGTAGCTAACTGCCGGCCTGCATCTCCAGCACCATAAATAACCACTGGGGTTTTAGTAAATGAGGTTAATCGCCAAATAAGTGCTCTCACCAAAATACGCGACCCCCCCACAGAAAGTATCATCAACCACGCATAAATAAACGGCATAGTACGAGGGATGGCGGTTTGCGTAAAAAACGAAGACAACACTAAAATCACAGTACTAATAACTGTACCAAGTACAACAGCACCTACGGCATTAGCCCCGACGTAACGGAGCACTGCACGATATAAACCAAGTTTTACAAATATCACCAAGCTAATGGGGAGTAATAACGCGAGGATTAACCAGTTATTAAAATTAGCCAATGGTGCAAAGCTATCAAGGCGAACAATAAGCGCTAACCAAAAGGCTGAGACTATAAAAACTGAATCTAATACGAGCGTAAGAAGTCGTTTTTGGCTACGAGAAGCGCCAAGTAAAGCGCGAAACCAACTATCCATTGTGTTCCCTTTTTATTCCAATCCGAATTAAAACCGCAGACGAACTAAAGCATAGTACATGTTGCAGTATACACAAAAGTAGCAAAAATGTATGAGGAAAATATGGAGGATGCGTGCGCACCCTTCCTATTTATAGTGATGCTTTGTGAAGTACTTGCTTTACTACCTCACAAGTTTTGCTGATTTCTTCAGTGGTAAGCGTTGGGTGTACCAAAAACATTAAAGATGTTTCACCTAACTCTACTGCATTCGTTAAACGCTCTTTTGGTCGCCAAGGCGTACTATCAAAGGCTTTTTCTAGGTAAACTTCTGAGCAGCTACCTTGAAAACAAGGCACGCCAAGCGTGTTGATTTCGTCGACTATGCGATCTCTTGTCCAACCTTCCCTAAGCGCCGCAGAGTTTACAAACAAATAATGTTTATACTCTGCATGCTCAATATAATCCGGCACGCGCACTGTACGTACCACATTAAATGCTTTTGCAACTTGATCTATTGCCTGAGCATTGCTTTGCCTTTTAGCCGTCCAGTCTGACATACGAGTAAGTTGAATACGCCCAATCACCGCTTGCATTTCTGTCATACGCCAATTAGTGCCAAAACTCTCATGCAACCAGCGAAATCCAGGAGGGTGTTCACGATTGTAAATGGCATCAAAGCTTTTACCGTGGTCTTTATAACTCCACATTTTTGACCATAGGTCTTTGGAGTTTGTAGTAACCATTCCACCTTCACCACCAGTGGTCATAATTTTATCTTGGCAAAATGACCAAGCACCTATATGGCCTATTGTACCAACCGAACGCCCCTTATACTTAGCACCATGTGCCTGAGCACAGTCTTCTATAACATAGAAGCCATGCTCTTTACTGAGGGCCATGATTGCATCCATTTCAGCAGGCATCCCAGCTAAATGCACCACAATAACTGCTTTTGTTTGAGGTGTTAAAACCGCTTTAATAGACTCAGCAGTAATAGCTTGGCTATTTAAGTCAACGTCGGCAAATACAGGTGCAGCTCCCGCTGTAACAATACTACTTGCAGAAGCTAAGAAAGTACGAGGAGTAGTAATAACCTCATCTCCTCCACCAACATTCAATGCTTTCAACGCAATATCTAACGCTAATGTGCCATTACCAAGTGCAATCGCATACTCAGCACCAGTCCAAGCTGCAAACTCTTTTTCAAATTCACGCCCTTCTGTACCTGTCCAGTAATTCACTTTGTTAGAAAGTACAACTTTACTTACTGCGTCTGCTTCTTGCTGAGTAAAGCTAGGCCAAGGGGAAAACGGGGAATTTAACATCTTAATCCTTCACAACTTTAGCAGGGTTACCATATGCTGTAACACCTGCTGGAACATTTTGTACAACAACAGAACCAGCACCAATAATCGCTAGTTCTCCAACTTCAATCAACTGTTTAAAAGAGCTCCCAATACCTACCCACACTCCACTGGCAATTTTACAGCCGCCGGCAATTGCTGAACTTGGGCATATATGAACATAGTCCTGTATAAAACAGTCGTGCTCAACTGTCGCATTCGTGTTGATGATAGAGCCCCGACCGATTTGAGCAAAAGCGTTGATCACTGCACCAGCCATAACGACTGTACCTTCACCAATGTTAGCTAATTTACTTACCGTAGCACTCGGGTGGAGCAATGCAGGCGTTTTAGCTCCAAGAGCTAACAGTTTCTCTAGCTTCTCTTTTCTAATTTGATTATTACCAATAGCAACTATTACGCCTTCGTAACTATCGAGTCTTTGAGCTAACGCCTCAGAATCTCCAACTACAGACCAGTGCTCAAGCTTGCTCTTAACTTCAAATGCATCGTCAAAGAACTCGACGTGATAACCGTTTAATTCAGCGATTTCCGCTATTACTTTTCCGTGACCACTTGCCCCTAAAATAGCCAGTTTAGCCATCATTTTGATTCCCTTTGAACGGCTCCATAGTTACGTGTCCATCACCACTTATTCCTTCGCGTACAAAGACTTTTTTTACTGTCAAAAAGAGTATTTTTATATCGAGTAAAAAGCTTTGGTTTTCTACATACCAAACATCAAGCTTAAATTTGTCTTCCCAGCTAATTGCATTACGGCCATTCACTTGTGCCCAGCCAGTAATCCCAGGGCGGACATCATGGCGACGCGCTTGCTCAGGACTATAAAGCGGTAAGTACTGAACGAGTAAAGGTCTAGGCCCAACTAAGCTCATATCGCCTTTAATCACATTTAGCAGTCCAGGTAGCTCGTCTAAGCTAGTTGAACGCAAAAAACCGCCAAACTTGGTCATACGCTGGTCATCTGGCAATAAGTTCCCCTGCTTATCTTTAGCATCCAGCATGGTTCTGAACTTCATCATTTTGAATATTTTGCCATTGAGGCCCGGCCGAGCTTGAGTAAATAAAATAGGAGAGCCTAAATTTAAATAAATAAGTAAAGAAACCACTATTATTAATGGTGACAACATCAAAAGCAGCACAACTGAAAACACCGTATCAATAAGCAGTTTCATCTTATCACTCCAGATAAAAAGCTAAATAGCTTACTCGAAAGTATGGAAGTTTTCCGGTTATTTAATACATACTTATATCCGCGGTTTCCAATCTCATCAAACTTCTCGTAGTTATTCTCAATATAAACTTTAAGCTTATCAGCTGAAGCCGCGGGGTTCTCCCGATCTAGCACGATGCCACAATTGAGCTCTTGTACAGGGTTATTGTGTGATGCATTCGAAGCAACGATTATGGGTTTCGCTGCAGCCATGTATTCATAAAGCTTGTTTTCACTACCATAAAATACGTCCGCAGTGCTAAGGAATAGAAGATCAGAATCTTTTATTATATCAGGGACATCACACTTTGGAACTGGCGGCTGAAAGGTAACATTTTTCAGTTTCATACTTTCTGCTTTATTGATTAATCTAACTTTATCCTTACCGTCACCAACAAGTAATATTCTATACCCTTGTGGTAAATGATTGGCTATTTCCAACAAAAAATCTAGTCCATGAACCGAATCTAAACCTCCTACGTATTTTATTGTTAGAGCATCTCTTGAGCTAGGTGATTTTTCAAGCTGATCGCTGGCAAAAAATGACTCATTTACTCCGTTAGGCAGAAACAGTATTTTTGATCGATCAACATTATACCTTTTAGATAAATAATCAACCGTCAGTGGCGATAAAACGACATATGCAGAAGAACGTTTTATCGTAAATGTCTCAATAAAATAAAAGACCTTCGAAGCCAATGAGTTACGCTCCCAAACTCCCATATCTATAAACGTTTCCGGCCATAGATCTCTCACCTCAAAAACATGTGGCACACCAATAAACTTAGCCACAACACAACCTATTAAAGCGGCAAAAGGATGGACGGTGCTACCAATAATAACATCTGGTCTAGGTCTTTTTTTTGTAACCAAGTGCAATAACAATGATAAGGGGTAAGACACAAGGTTCATAAGTCTAGCAAAACCATTTTTTTTATAACCCACGGTTTTAAGTAAAATAAATTCCACTCCATCATAACTAACTACAGAGGAGAGTTTAAATTTAGGAAGTAACTCTTTTAACAAAGTATAATGAAAACTTGATGAGAAAATATTAACTGTACACCCCTTTTCATTAAGTGAACTAGCTAAGTCATAATGACGTGTTCCGCCAGGATACTTAGGGGGTTGCGCATAATGGTTAAAGATCCAGATTCTCATAACGACTCCTCATAAAAATCATCAATTTCCTGATATAATTGTGCCTCAGTTTTATATTCGTATAGCCTTAAAGGCTCCAAACTATAACGTGAAACATTGTAGGGATCTAATAAACCTATAACTAAAAATGACACTGAATAAAAT
>NZ_JAKEVK010000134.1:0-12505 GCF_022398435.1 Pseudoalteromonas sp. Isolate6
GATTGTTACTTGTTCCGAGCTGGTTATTTACTATGCTAGAATAATCGGTTCCACGGGATTACACACACAGATCGAATGCAAAACACAGGTTTAACAATTACTCAAAGAATTACCCTCTTGGGTAGTCTCATTGCGATTGCTGTCGCTTGTTTAATCGGGTTTACCTCGCTTTACAGCGCCAAAACGCTCATTAATGAACGCATGATGCAGTCTGAATTGCCAAGCAAGATAGAAAGCATCAATAAATCATTAAGCAAGCAGATAGACACTTTGAAAAATGCAGCCGAGCAGCTTTCAAGCAATGTATTAATCACCCAAAGTGCCAAGCAAAATACTTTGGACGAAAAACTTCTTGTCAACGAACTCAAGCGTATTGCGGCGCAGTATGACTTAGTTACGGCTTCTTGGGCTAACCGCGAAACCAATCAATATTGGAATCAAAACGGCTTTTTAAGAGTATTAAATCAAGAGCAAGATGGTTGGTTTTTCGGTTTCACGAATAGTGGCTCGGCATACTCGATTAGTATCTACCAAGAAGCGCCGGGCGACGTAAAAATGTTTGTCAATCACCAACAATTAAATGGGATTGGTTTGGCTGGGCTTGCGAAAAGTATTGATGATATGCAGGCGATGCTTGCTAATATGAAAATCGAGCAAAGTGGCTTTGTTTTCGTCATTAATAGGCAAGGTACGGTGCAATTGCACCCAGATGCAAGCAAAGTCGCAAAGTCCTCGATTGAAGACTTTTATGGCCAGCATAGTCACGATTTTAGCTCAACACGTGGGTTTATCGTTAAAGAGTTGGAAGTGAACGGCGAAACTAATTTAGTTGCAGCGAGCCCAATTCCAAACACAGACTTGCTTGTTATTGCCCAAGTACCAACCAGTGAAATCAATAGTGGGATCACTTCCCTGCAATGGCAAATCATTGGTTTTTCGCTAGTGATTGCGCTAGTGGCAAGCTTTTTTAGTATGCTACTGGCTAAGAACTTAAGCGCGCCACTTAAAAAGATGGCAGATTTATTTGAGCAGCTTGGCAGCGGCGATGCAAAACTCAATTACCGTTTGCCAGACTCAGCACAACCTGAACTTCATGCTTTAGCTGGCGGCTTTAACCAGTTTATGACTAAGATCGAAGAAGCTATCCACATGGTTGCAGAAGAGAGCCGCTCAATTCGTGTGACGAGCGAAGCCGTGTTTAAACAGAGCCAGCAAAACTCTCAGTCTCTGGACGAACAAAAGTCTCAAACTATGTCTGTTGCCGCGGCGATCAATGAAATGGGGGCGACAGTACAAGAGATAGCGAGCAGCGCGACCAACACGGCAAAACTGACAGAAGAAAGTAAAGCGTCAACCAAACGCAGCCGCCAAGGTGTACAAGAAAGCCAAGAAACACTTCACTTACTTGCTGGTGACATCGAAAATATGGCGGGTCAAGTCGCTACGTTGGCCGAAAAAACACAGTCCATCGCCAACATCGTTGATGTGATCAGAGGCATTTCTGAGCAAACCAACTTACTTGCACTTAATGCCGCAATTGAATCTGCACGTGCGGGCGAGCATGGTCGCGGGTTTGCCGTCGTTGCAGATGAAGTGAGAGCACTTGCAAGCCGTACATCACAATCTACCGACGAGATCCAAGCAACGATATCTGAATTAACTCAGGTGTCTGATGCTGTCGTAAACCAAATCCAACAATCTAGTGAACAAGCAGAGCAAAGTGTTCAAACGATGCAATCGTCAGTGGAGTTAATGTTGGAAATTTCGGAAACCGCAAATCAAATAAATGATATGACTGCGCTTATCGCAACGGCGACCGAAGAACAAAGTAATGTCGTCGCGGACGTTGGCCGTAATATCGAACAGATCAGTGAAATAAGCGATGCGGTGATGAACGAGCAACTTGACACAGAACAAGCAATTCAGCGTCTTGCAGCATCCGCCAAAACGCTTGATGATCTCGTCGCGAGCTTTTAAACCCTATTTTCAAACCTAAAGTAAGCCTACACGCTTTGCCTGTAGGCTTAGCCTCTCAAATTTCTCCTTTGTTACATGGTGTAACAATCACACCGCGCAAATTTTGCAATTATAGTCTAAATTCAATAATAGCAAGGGCTATAGGTAAGCAATTACACGATAATTAAAAATCAGCCTCATGCCCAATCTGGAGGTAGTATGAAGATAGTAATTCAGTTCTCTATTATTGTGCTTAGTGTTTTGCTTAGTGCCTGTAATAGCACTCCCAAAGCGACAATAGACACATCCATTCTCCAATCGGAGCATCAATTTAATATTCAGCCCGTAGAGTCATACTCAGAGGTTTTTCAGCTAAATAATCAAATAAAAGCGAAACTCGCTCACTATTTTCATAACGATGAAATTGGGATTAAGCGCGCTAAAATGTTGATGGAGTTTTTAGTAAGTAGTGGCGATGATTCTCTTTCTTATCTATCAGGTGCAAATCTGACTGCAAACCAAACTTTTAGAGACATGAATGCCAACTGCTTATCCCTGTCCATATTGACCCATGCAATCGCTAAACAACTTGGCTTACGTACCCAATTTCAACGAGTCCATATACCTGAATATTGGGATGAGAGCCAAGGTTATAGTTTGCTCACAGGTCACGTAAACATCAAAATCTTCGAAGTAGACAACACAAAAAATGCGATAAAAACACTCTATGTGAAACCTACTTCAGTCACTGTCGACTTCGATCCCAATAGCCGAGCACAACAATTTAGTACATCAGCGATAGATACAAACACCATCTTATCTATGTTTTATAACAACAAAGGTGCTATGGGAATGATTAACGGCAACCTTGACTTGGCTTACAGCTATTATAAAGCAGCTATTGAAAGTGATCCCTACCACGACGGTGCCTGGGGAAACCTTGGGATCCTATATCGCATCACTGAACAATATGAGCTCGCCGAACGAGCCTACAATCAAGCACTCGCCATTAATCACGACAACCGAAATGCCCTTGGTAACCTTGCAAAACTTTACTATCTCACTGAACGTGACCGTGAGGCAGAAATGATTGAAGCCAATATTCACAACTTAAGGAAGAACAACCCCTATTACATGCTAGTGTTGGGTAACGAAGCGTTTAAAAGTGGAAACCTAGCTCGTGCCAAGCACTTTTATCAAAAAGCTTATCAACTTGATCGCAACATTCATGGTAGCTACTTTGGATTAGCAAAGGTCGCTTATGAACAAGGCGATAGAGAAAAAGCAGAGTATTACCTCAACAAGGCATACAAAATATCTGTCTTTGAACACGATAAAGCGCGCTACGAAGGTAAACTTGCCTTATTGAAAAGTGTTGCAAGCAACCAGTTAAGTTCCATAGCCAACGATGAGAGATAACAATAAGAATGAAGAATCTCTATTTCAAACTATTCGGCATGATGCTGACCGCAATATGTACCACGAATGCAGTGGCGCAGGTGCAACATTCAAGTATTGCTCATGTTGATAATATATTGGTGCAAGATTTACAAACACTTACGAGCATCAATCACCAAGGGCGTAAGAGTGGTGCTCAGTCACCTAATATCAGTGCTCAGTATATTTTTGATGCTTTTGAGCGTTTAGGTGGAAATCCAAGCTATCAGCATTTTACCTTTAGAGCTGGTATTTTTAGTAAAGATATCGGTCATAACGTCACTGCGACTTTGCCTTGTACTCAAGCTCGTTGTGACAAGGCCATTGTTATCAGTGCGCATTACGACCATTTAGGAACCACAGGGCAGAAACATTACCCAGGTGCCAATGATAATGCATCTGGCGTTGCTGCGATGTTGCACATGGCTAGGCAACTCAGTAAAACAAATCGCGCTCGTGATATATTGTTTGTCGCAACCGATGCTGAAGAGCGCGGCTTGCATGGTGCAAAATACTATGCCAAACACCTTAATCAGGAAGTTGAACTCAATATCAATTTAGATATGTTAGGGATAAATAACAACAACCGTTTATTTGCGTTGTTTTCACCGGGTTTTAAGGAGTATAAAGCAGAGCTCCAGAACAAGGTCCAATCTCAAATCAAATTGACTGTAGTATCATCACAACGACAAATTGAGCGCTATACCAATAATCCAAGAATTGATTGGCATAAAGCGAGCGACCACTACGCCTTTTATCGCCAAGGGATCCCTTATATTTATTTCGGTATGGGTGAAGACAAACATCATCACACGACAAGAGATACACTAGAGAATATGGATTTAGATAAGTATCAGGCAGGGGTAAATCTCATCAATGATTTTATTTTGTCATTAACTTGTTCACCACTTGACTCTACGAGCTGAATTTTTTGTGCTTTTGTCAGCTGCTTTATATGCCACTCGAGTTTTGCAGCTTGAGATTTAGAACCGACTCGATATTGGTATTTTAACGTCAAAGGCCCTTTCCCCTTTAAATTCTTTGCCCCTTTCCCTGCCTGATGCTGCTGTAAACGCCGCTCTACATTAGTTGTTATTCCTGTATACCAATGACCAAAACGCGTTTCTACAATATATAAGTACCACATCGCATGCTTGTCAGTTATATTTGGCTCACTAAGGAACATTTTTCCTAGCACTACTTGGTTCTCCTCAAGATCTTATCAACGATTTATGTTGCACTTGATGACTATTGCAACTTATGTACGAACTTTTTACACTTAGAGCAGTCCAATTCCGCTAAGAGACTTTACCTTCTCTGTGCAATCGGTATCATGCAAACAACTGATAATAAGGATACACAATTTCATGCTGTCTAATAAAACCCTTTCTGTTTGGCTCAGTGCTGTAGTTATGACGGTGTTTATGTCTGGCTGTTCAAGCTGGATTTATCGCATCAACGTGCCACAAGGTAATTTCTTAGAGCAGTCAGATGTAGATAAGCTTCGCGTCCAAATGACCAGAGAGCAAGTGCTATATGTACTAGGTACACCGCTTGCAAAAGACACTTTTAACAACAATGTCTGGCATTACCAGTACGTATTTAATATTGATAGAGAGTCAGAGGTTCGCAAATCATTTAGCGTTTATTTCGAGAATGACAAACTAGTTCGCGTGAGCGGCGACTTCGAAGAACCTGAAGAATTTAACACCCCTTTAGACTCATAGAGGCCAAAGGGCACACATTATTTCGTAGTCAAAGGGGAAAGTATTTCCCCTTTTTTAATTATTCCTTATCTCCTAAAGAGACAGGTCGCCCACCGGTAACTTTGCTTGCACGACCTTCTTCCTTTGCTTTTTCCGCACGGCGTCTGCGCGCCTCTTTCGGATCAGCAATTAGTGGACGATAGATTTCGATTCTATCACCGTCACTCACTACTTGATGTAATTTTACTGTGCGATTCCAAATCCCAAGCGTCAAATCATTCGCATCGATTTCAGGGCATCTTTCTAATATCCCTGATTGCAATACCGCTTGCTCAGCTGACGTTCCCTCAGGCACATCAACCGACAAGGACGTCGCGCAATCAGGCAATGCAAATACCACTTCAACCTTTATCATCATCTCACTCCGTAAACAACTTTGGCTCGCTGGGTAAACGCAGACACCATATTCTTAGCCACTTCATTGAATAGCTTACCAAACGCCATCTCAATTAATCTGCTCGCGAATTCAAACTCTAATTTTAAACTCACCTTACAAGCCTGTTCATCAAGCGCGGTAAATTCCCAATAACCATTTAAAGACTTAAATGGTCCATCTACTAGACACATTTTTACTCGATTACCGTCAAATTCATTTTTTGTGGTAAACCACTTTTTTAGGCCGGCTTTCGAAATTTCTAGACTCGCGGTCATCCCTTCATCATCACTACTGAGCACTTTTGCATCCGAGCAATGCGGTAGAAATGCGGGATAAGCGTCAACATCATTGACCAATTCAAACATTTCCTTGGTGCTATACATCACCAAAGCACTTTTTTCTATCTGTGGCATAGACACTCCAAATCTTAATACGAGGATTTTACCAAGGTTTTGCAGATTTATCTTGTTTGCAGCCACTGACTAAGTAAAAATACGTCATATTAATGAAAAAGCGCTGTCTTAAAACAGGATTTATAGGTAGACTAAGCCATTATGGCAAAGAAAAATTCAAGTAAATCAAATAGCAATACCATAGCGCTAAATAAAAAAGCGCGTCATGAGTATTCACTACATGAAAAGTTCGAAGCAGGTATCGAGTTACAAGGCTGGGAAGTAAAAAGTATCCGCGCCGGTAAAGTCAATATCTCAGATACTTACATCCATATCAAAAACGGCGAAGCCTATTTATTGGCCAGTCAAATTCAGCCACTAAATAGTGCGTCAACACATGTGATATGCGATCCGCTTCGTTATCGTAAACTGCTACTAAATAAACGTGAAATCTCACGCCTTATCGGTGCAACCGAACGTGATGGTTATTCTCTGATTGCCACAGCAATGTACTGGAAAAAGTGCTGGGTAAAACTCGAGTTCTATCTTGCAAAGGGTAAAAAGCAACACGATAAACGTGCTGATATTAAAGACCGTGATTGGTCTCGTGATAAAGAGCGTTTAATGAAGCACAATGTACGTTAATATACGAACAGAACGAAAAAAGCAGGCTAAGCCTGCTTTTTTGTGTTTGATATGAAGGTTAAGCGTAAAGCGCTTAACCTTTGTACTTTTGCATCACAAGCGTTGCGTTAGTACCACCAAATCCAAAGCTGTTGGACATCACGGTATTAAGCGGTCCATCACGACGCTCCGTTACAATGTCTAAACCTTGCGCTTGTTCGTCCAGTTCATCAATATTAATTGATGGTGCGATAAAGTCATTATCTAGCATCAGCAAAGAGTAAATCGCTTCATGCACGCCAGCCGCACCGAGTGCGTGGCCAGTCATTGCTTTAGTTGCACTAATAGCTGGGGAATTATCACCAAACAATTCTTGAATGGCACCTAACTCTTTCACGTCACCAACTGGTGTTGAAGTACCGTGCGTATTTAGGTAGTCAATTGGTGCATCAAGGCCTTGCATCGCTTGCTTCATACAACGTACAGCGCCTTCTCCTGATGGTGCTACCATGTCGTAACCATCTGATGTAGCACCATAGCCAACGATTTCAGCATAAATGTGCGCGCCGCGAGCAAGTGCGTGTTCTAGCTCTTCAACTACCACAATACCGCCACCGCCAGAGATGACGAAACCATCACGATTCGCATCATACGTACGTGATGCGCGCTCAGGCGTTTCATTGTACTTGGTTGACAACGCCCCCATGGCATCGAATTCCATCGCCAATGTCCAGTGAAGCTCTTCACCACCACCAGCAAAAATAACATCTTGCTTGCCTAGTTGAATTTGTTCAACTGCATTGCCAATACAGTGTGCTGATGTTGCACATGCAGAGCTGATTGAATAGTTTACACCTTTAATTTTAAATGGTGTCGCCAAACACGCAGAAGTCGTGCTTGCCATGGTACGCGGAACCATATAAGGTCCAACACGTTTAACGCCTTTTTCGCGCAGAATATCAGCGGCTTCAACTTGGTATTTAGACGAACCACCACCAGAACCTACGATAAGGCCTGTGCGTTCGTTCGATACTTGCTCTTCTGATAGCCCTGAATCTTCTATTGCTTGCGCCATCGAAATATAAGAAAACGCTGCCGCGTCCCCCATAAAACGATGTGCCTTACGGTCAACGAGAGATTTTACGTCGATATCTATTTTACCAGACACTTGGCTACGTAGGTTGTAGTCTGCAAATTCTTGGTTAAAAGCAATACCGCTCTTACCTGCTTTTAATGACTCTAAAACTTCTTGCTTGTTGTTGCCGATGCTCGAAACAACACCGATCCCCGTAATAACGGCTCTTCTCATGGGTTTATTCCCTTCGATATTACAAATTATGCGTAGTATACGCTGATTTTTAGCGCCAAGTGGTCAGCTTTCCAGCGTACACATGTACTCTGAACCTAAATAACTAAAAATGCAACCAGACTATTGAGTCGAAAGACAGTAAAATAGTTCCCAAATAGTCGAACATAGAGTCTTTCATGATAAAAAACGCTCAAATACACTTCAACGATGCTGGCACCCCTGTTGCCGATAGTTTTGACGATGTCTATTTTTCCAACGACGATGGATTAGCTGAGTCACATTACGTCTTTTATACTCAGAACCATATCGACGAGCGGTTACAAAATCATGGCAAAGACCGATTTGTCATCGCAGAAACTGGTTTTGGTACTGGATTAAACTTTCTCAACGCTTGGTATCACTTCAACCAGCGTAGCAAAGACGCATGCGTTAACCAACTTCACTTTGTCTCATTTGAGAAATACCCAATCCATATTGATGATTTAGTTAAAGCGCTACAAGCTTGGCCTACGCTTGCCCCGCTCGCCGAAAAGCTTTGCCAACAATACCCGATAGCACTTGAAGGGTGCCATCGCCTAGAGTTTGACGATGGTCAAGTGACCTTAGATTTATGGTTTGGCGATATTCACGATAATTTACCACAGCTAAGTTTTGAACAAGCTGGATTTGTAGATGCGTGGTTTTTAGATGGCTTTGCGCCGAGTAAAAACCCAGATATGTGGCAACAAAGCCTATTTGATGCCATGGCCAATATGAGCCGAGATAACGCTACTTTAGCAACATTCACCGCCGCGGGTTTTGTCCGCAGGGGACTACAAGACGCCGGATTTGAGTGCAAAAAAGTCAAAGGGTTTGGTCGTAAGCGCGAAATGGTGGTCGGAACGCTAAACCACGCCAATAAAAATTACAATACTCCAGAGTATTACAGCACTGCACCGCGTAAGTTAGAGAGCATCGCTATTATTGGTGGCGGTATTGCCTCAAGTTGTTTGTTGTACCACCTTAGTAAACGTAATCTTGGCGCAACACTTTTCTGCCAAGACGACGCGTTAGCCAAAGGCGCTTCTCACAATCGTCAAGGCGCGCTATATCCAAACCTGCAAGCAGATCACACGCCCTCGAGCGAGCTATACGCCCACAGCTTTTTATATGCAAAACGTCTTTATCAACATATTGCAAGTACAGGCTACCACTTTGCGCACGATTGGTGTGGCGTACTCTTGCAGTCCGTTAGTGAAGCCAAACAAGCGCAGCATCAAAACTTAGCTGAAAAAGCAACTTGGCCGCATGACTTAATTCATGCCGTTGATGCCAAGCAGGCTTCAGTCATAGCAAATACCACACTGCCCTACGGTGGACTTTATATTCCAGAAGCTGGCTGGCTAAACCCTGCAGAGGTAACACAAGCAGTGTTTGATGCAGCTCACGCGTTAAAAGCGGTTTCGACTCATTTTAATACTGATATACAAAAGCTTGAAAAAACTGAGAGCGGCTGGCTGTTACACAGTGAAGATAATACGTTTGGGCCGTTTTCAGATGTCTTTGTCTGTGGTGGTGAGCATTCTGACCGATTCGAGCAAACCAAACATATTCCTCTACACGGCGTTCGCGGTCAGGTCTCTCATGTTGATGCTGGAGAAGAATCACAAAAACTCAATACCGTACTTTGCCACAAGGGGTACTTTACTCCCGCAATGAATGGGCAACATTGTATGGGCGCGACATTTGAAAAAAATAGCAAAAGCCGAGAGGTAAAAGCCGAAGACAATGCGGTTAACCGTGCCCAGCTTGAACGCTTTTATAAAGATACGGATTTAGCCGCGAGTCTTGGCGAGATTACCTCAGCAAAAGCCGCAGTTCGTTGCTGTTTTAACGATCATTTGCCTATGCTTGGTCAAGTCCAGCATAACGATGAGTTTTGCTCGGCGTTTGCCAATTTAAGAAAGGGAAAACACTACGGTTTTGGGAAGCCAGCACTACCCTATCAAGGAATTCATATTGTTACCGGTTTTGGCGCACGAGGACTGTGCAGCGCTCCACTTGCTACTGAGCACTTAGTTGCAACTCTACTTGGCGAAGCAAGACCTTTAAGCGAGCGTGTACATCAGGCAATCCACCAAGCCAGATTGCTCGTCAGAGATTTAATTAGAAGTAAAATTTAATAATGGCGAAGGCATAATATCCCTAGAAATTATGCCTTCGCGAAATACACCCATTACACGGTAAAAATCTGTCTATTTACGACACCCCAATAGTCGTCTTGATATTGAGATTCGCAGTAGTCGATACCGTTTAACGTCAATGCGTTGCGCCAAAAATTGATCGCGTGATCTGCGCCTTGAATTTGCTTGACTTGCCAATGCCCTGGATACATTTGCCATATTTTGGACATAAATGAAGAACCGAGTTTACGTTTTCTCGCTGCAGGCACGATATAAAACTCACACACCTCAAAAGTATTTTGCACTTTCAAAATATTGATAAAACCAACCGGGCGGCCATTTTCATATGCCAAGTAGCCAAGGTGCTGTTCATCTATTGGCGTATCTATCTGAAATAAACCGTTACTATCTGGTAATTTTTCCGTCAACACTGAAAACTCAGCTTCATATGCTTGCACCAAATTAAAATAGACTTGTGTTAATGAACCCACTACTTGACGAATTTCCAAAATACCGACCTTTACTCAGAATTAGTCGGCGTAACTTACAGCAATAGTGCATAAAGTTAAACAGACAAAATTACTATTTCATTTGAACTCGGAATTAGAAATGAATTAACTAAAATGCAAAGGGCAAAAGTATCATCCGACTCTATCACGGTATTTTTACTCCAGATATAAAACCCAATACCGACAACAGTATTGGGTTTTGGCTAATATTAAGTCAAAGAAGTAATTGTAGTTATCTGATTAATACGGGTTATTGGGTAAATAAAAGTTACTCAAGTTCCCGTTAATGGAGACCGCGAGTTCACCGCTACTATGTGTGTGGGTATAGATGTTGTAACTCTGCCCCGGTAACACCTTAACTCGCAAAAAGTCTTGATATTGTACTGCTTGACCGCAAGCAAGTGCTGTTCTTTTTGTTTGTGCAGTTTCTTTGAGAATATAAACTTCAGCGCTGCCATCCACGATCCCTTCGCCGTCACTATTGATGAAAATTGATGTTGCTTCACTCGCAGCAATATTAAAATAGTCACTACTGTGGCGAGTTAAAGATACGGCTGCACGTCCCATTCTGTCATGCTCAGCAAAGTGCGTGTCTGTTAGCACATTGTCTAGCATAGGGATAGAAACAAACCGACTACTAAAATTCAGTGTTTCATGACAAAAATCGGTTACTACTTCACTGGAGATAGCACCGAGCACACCATCAGGATCGTAAATACTGTCGGCCAGTAACGCCATTCCAGCTGATGTACCACCAACAACACCTCCCTTATCAAAAACGTGCTGCACCGCGCTTTGGACTGAAGTTCCTTGCCATTTATTTAGATAATCAGACTGATCGCCTCCAGCAAACCAGACAAACTCGGCACTGCGAATAGCCCAATCAACATAAGGGTCATTAGCCTTACTAACAGAATCAATAATTAACGTCTCAACTGAATCCGCCGCCATTAGACCAAGTAAGTAATCATTGTACGCGTCCGTGCCAGAAGTACGCAGTACCACCACATCAGCACTACTACCAATATGAGGAGCTACTCTTTGGCTAAAGGCATTATCAACATCCGCTCCCCCTCCCATTAAGAGCGTGGCACCGTTATTCGCTGTGAGCGTGTTGCAAGTGTCTAAGCTATTACCAGCAAGATAAGTTTTTAATCCCCCAGGTTTTGACGGACGAATTCCGTAATTACACTCTCCAGTTGGTGGAGGAGGATTTTCATCTTGGACAAAATTCACAATCAAATCATACCAACCAGAGCCACTATATCGCGTTAGCTTTATATAATAGGTGCCTGCAGTTTCAGCATAAAAGCTCCCCGTTTCTGGTATTTGACTCGTTTCTCGACTGACAACCGCTGAGCCTGTTTCTTGATATAAGAACCAGTCAAAATCATCACCAGAGCTATGGTCTAGAGAAATATCTATCGAACCTGGCGCTGCCACATCAAAAGTAAACCAGTCAATATCCCTTCTAGATAACTCGCCGCTAATTGTCGTGTTATTACACACTCCACTATTGGCATTACCTTCGCTGTCGTTAGATTCAGTTTCAGAGGTTGAGCAAGCATAGCTATGGCTTGTAACAAGCATTAAAGCAGCTAGTGATACAAATAGAATGTTATTGTTTTTCATAGTATTTACCTGAATGATATGTGTTTCTATGATCCGTACCGTTGCATTGTAAAGCTGCGCTGCCACACACCGTATTTGCACCACGCGTTCACGGCAACTTATTCACAGATGACGATGACCAAAAGTGCAGAAATGAGCCTTATACCAATTGAATTAATTCTCTAATCAATTTGAAGGGGGAAATAGCATATTAGCTTCGTTAAAAATTTCTCATTTAGAACAACTAAATAGCAAAATTTTTGCCTTGCCTATATGGATATAGGTACCTTAGCGGTAGCAGGACGCGAGAGCGGTGCTACTAAAGCTATTTCCCCGCTTCAAGATAGATCATTTACTTAATAC
>NZ_JAKEVK010000135.1:0-12384 GCF_022398435.1 Pseudoalteromonas sp. Isolate6
TCACGAAACCGATAGCTTGTTCTGCTTAAAAATAATACAAAGAAGTGTTGTTGTAAAAAAATAATGAAATGTGATTACTTTGTTTTCTTTTGCATGGATGAAGATTATTTGTCTATAAATCTTTATATGGTCTAGGCTTTTACTATCTCTTATTTGAAGTGTATGAAGATGGATTTACATAGTATTAGAGTCAAAAGTTCGTTGCCTACGGCTGTGCTAACGATCGTGCTGTTATTTGTGTTTTTTGGTTTTTCAGTGCTGCTCAATAAAGTGCAATCAGCACTTGAAATACAAACTGAGAACTATTTAAGAGCCGTGTCAGTGGTACTCAATGCGGATAGGGACTTTTATCAAGCTCAGGAAGCTTACCTCAAACTATTAGCTGGTGAAGATAAGTGGGTGGATTTTGAAGAAAACGCCGAACAGGTCAAACAGCGATATCAAAAATATATTCAGTTTATGTCGCTCCACCAAAGTGAGCTTGGTAGTTTTGCAACTTTTGATGTAGATTTCCAAAGCTGGTATCGCGTTACGGTGGCGAGTATCAAAGCCCCGACAGATAAGGCGCTTCAAATTAAGTCTGCCAAGTTATTTAGTGCGGTTCGTGATGTGCTTGATAGAGCAGGTGAATTAGCCGATGAAAAATCTGCTGCAAGTCGTGCGATAGTGGTTTCTGAGGTTATTCAAATAAAGTGGGGGCTTGGTGTTGGTGCTTTACTTCTTCTTGGTATTGCGTGCTGGATTGCCTATCGAATCCCTCGTCAGCTCGCAAAGCAGATAAATTTTGTTTCCGATAGAATCTCTGAAATCGCCTCTGGGGATGGAGATTTAACTGGTCGCATTGAAATCAAAGGAAACGATGAGTTTGCAAAGCTGTCGCTAAACTTTAATCATTTTCTTGATAGTTTACAGGCAATGGTTACAGCCCTTGTTAAAGATGGCGGTGAATTATCGGCTTTGTCGTCAAAACTGAGTCGTTATGCAACGCAGAGTCATGACCTAATCGATTCGCTTGGTAAGTCATCACATACCATTGTTAGCGCGGTGCATCAGCTAAGTCACTCAAGCCAAGAAGTCTCGTCGGTGGCAGAAAACTCATTAAAAGAAGCTGAAGCTTCACATCGCTACGCAGCACAAGGTAAAACGGTGTTGGCAGATTCAAAACAAAAAATCACTCATCTAGCTGATAATATGGAAGCGGCACTTTCCAGTTCGTTAGCCTTACAAAAAAACTCTGAAAACATTACGCAAGTGCTCGATGTTATTCGCGGAATTGCTGAACAAACTAATTTATTAGCGCTCAACGCGGCAATTGAAGCGGCAAGAGCTGGTGAGCAAGGGCGTGGATTCGCGGTGGTAGCGGACGAGGTTAGGTCATTGGCTACTCGAACACAAGACAGCACTAATGATATTCAGAAGATGTTGGAAGCATTCTCACACAGTGTAGAGGACTCACAAAAGACCATTGAAGGCGGTAAGCAATATGTTGATATTGCGGTCGAAAGTTTTGCAAAGGCAACCGAGTTATTGGAATTAATTGCACAAAGTGCGGTTAAAGTGACTGAGCTTTCAGAACAAACCGCTCATGCAACTCAGCAGCAAAACGCAGTATCTACTGAGATTAGCAGTAGTCTAACCGATTTAAATGACAGAACATTGAATGGCGAGCGCTTGTCTGGAGAAACGCACCAAATTTCGGATGATGTACTGCGAGTCACCAGTAAATTGGTGGATGAATTATCTCAGTTTAAAGTCTAGGGTATTGTAAGGTGCGCTGTGCGGCACACCCTATAAAATCAGTCGTTTGAACAGTTATTTAACCTGAGGTTTGGATAAGGGATGTTCTTACTGGTTATTTAGCAAACTTCTTTGCGTAAGCCTCGGCTTGTTTCCATACGCGCAGGGTATTGCCACCTAAAATCTTTTTGATATCAGCGTCGCTGTAGCCTCTATCTAAGAGACCTTGCACAAGATTTGGATACGTTGACACGTCTTTCAGGCCAACAGGTAGTGAGTCACCCACACCATCGTAATCTGAACCAATGCCTACGTGATCTATCCCTATCAACTTAACGACGTGATCAATGTGATCTAGCACTTGATCAAGTGTGGCAAATGGGAACGGGTTTTTCGCTCTAAATGCTGCCCTAAAGTCGGTGCGATCTTTATCTTTAGCTTCTTTTTGTGCTTCATCACGCTTGTCATACCAAGCACCTGCTTTTGCCGTCACAAAGCTCGAACCAAAGTTAATTTGGATCACGCCGCCATTCTTTGCCAAGGCTTTGAGCATTTCGTCATCCATATTGCGCTCGAAACCAGGCGTGTATTTACGAAGAGATGAGTGTGAAGCGATGACGGGCACTTTTGAAATATCCATTACCTGATAAAAGGCGTCATCTGAAATATGTGATACATCAATGAGCATACCAATTTTATTCATCTCAACCACAAGCTCTTTACCAAATGGGCTTAAGCCTTTCCATTTACGGCGTACGTCATAAGATGAGTCAGAAATATGGTTGCTTTGCGAGTGTGCTAAGGTGATATAACGGACACCACGATCATAAAAATGCTTAAGGTTTTTCATCTCACCTTCAATGGGTGAGCCATTTTCCATACCCATCGCGATAGACATAATACCATTGTCAAATTGCGTATATATGTCGTCGGTAGTGTATGCCATCGCAAATTTATCTGGTGCGCGGTGCGCTAAGGCTTCCATACCGTCAATCAGTTGATTAGCGAGTTGATAGCTTTTACCTTTACCTTCAAACTCTAAATTAGCAGGAATATAAATAGACATAAATGGCGCATTAAGACCGCCTTTTACCGCGCGAGGGTAATCAAAATCACCGCTTTCGGTTGCTTGGCTAACATCATCCCATTTACTTTGGATGCGATATGGAACGTCGATGTGTGTATCAATTAGGATGTTATCGTGAGCGAGTTTAACTGCGCGCTCAGAGGCTGTGTATTCAGTTGCATAGGCGGTAGAAACAGCCAGCGCTAGGGCGCAAAGAGCAGTGCCGAGCTTCATAAGATTACCTTTCCTTTATAGTTATAGAATTTTGATTGTAACAACTCTTGTCACTTCGACAACTCTTTACGATTAGCGATAACTATAAGGAATAAAAGGTTTTCCTAATACTCGTAATCCTCCTGTGCTTGCATTGCTTGAAACTGTTGTTTGCTAACTATATTCACCGATTCATGCAATTCCGAGAAAACGATCAGCGCTTCTCCGGATTTTAGTTGTGCTTTCACTTGCGCTACTTTGCTCTCGGTGCTGACTTCAGTATCGCCATAGTCTGTTCCTTCACGAAGCACATAGTGCTCAATAAGGTTGTCCAGTGTCTCTTGTGGAAGTTGTTGATAGGGAATGAGCATACTACTTAGCCTTACTATAAATTTGTTGTAAATACTGTGGAATAACGCTTTCTAGCCAAAACCTAGGTTTAAAGGGGTTACTTCCCGAAATAAACCCTACGTGACCACCGTGTGGGCTCACTGCGAGCGTCACTGGTGAGTTAACCTGAGCGGCTGTAGGCACAGCTTGCGATGATAGCATGGGGTCATCTTCGGCGTGTATTAGGAGTGTTGGTGTTGTGATCTGGGTTAAGTAGGGCTGCGAACTTGCTTGCGCGTAATAATCTTCCGCACCGTTAAAGCCATGTAGTGGTGCAGTTATCTTGTCGTCAAATTGCCATAGGTCATTAATGGCATAAAGAGCAGGCTTGTCTATCCTAATTTGCGATTGGATGGTGTCTAGCTTACGTGAAAAAGACTTCTTCATCCTGTCTAGCAAGTATTTTTGATAGAGCTTAAAGCAGCTCTTTCTGATCACCTGACAAGAGGAAGAAAGGTGATAAGGTGCTGAGACGACGACGCCAGCCTCAAGACCGCTTTGCGATTTGGTTTCTCCCAAGTATTTGGCAAGTACATTACCACCGAGCGAGAAACCAACCGCAAATAATGGCCGTTTAGGAAAGCGGGCTTTTAGCGTGTCTATAAAAAAGCCAAGATCTGAGGTTTCACCGCTATGATAAGCTCTGGCTTGGCGATTCACTTCACGTGAGCAGTTGCGAAAGTGCATCAGTACGGCATCAAAACCATGGTGTACCAACGCTTTTAATAGGCCTTTTGCATAAAAGCTGTTGATATTGCCTTCTAGCCCATGCAACACAACAACCAACGGTGCCGATTTATCCCCGTGTTTTGCCCATGCAAGTTCTAAAAAATCATCGTCTGGTGTGTCTAGTGTTTCATAGTCGACGGGCACCTGTAATCTCGGCCTAAAGAATCGCGGAAGTATGGTTTGGGCATGGCGGTTGCGCATCCACCAAGCGGGTTTAAATTCGTAATTATTGGCTGTTATTGTTTTCATGGCTTGATTCATAATAGAAACTGCGTCTTTTTGAAGATTGCTCGCAAAGCAAAGAAAGGAAGCTATCCAGTTGCAAAACAGGTTTTGGCCAGTTTAACGTATTATCAGGTGAGGGTTAAGCAAATAAAAAGCACCCGACCAGTAAACTGATAAGGTGCTTTGTGCGTCGTGCTTAATTCTGCAAGTTGGGGAACTACATCGAGCCGATCTTCTACTACTTATTCTTCAATCGCCCCAAGGTAATACATTTAAATCTGTTCTATTGTTCGTTAGGTACTTCAGCGTCCATGACTTTTTTAATGAAAAAGTAGACGTAATAACAGCACAGCAAAATTACAATCCCTAAAAAGCCAAAAGACAGAAACAACACAGGGTCGGAAAAAAAGTCTCTAAAGAATACGTTCATGGCTGTGCCTCCTAATTTGTCGATGAGTAAATAGTAGTGGAGGTCTGAGGGGCTTGATATGATCAAGATCAAGTTTCAATCCTGAGTGAAATTAAACCTAGGCAAAGGCTTGATCTCGATCAGGTTTTATATCTGAGTTGGGTAAATAACAGGGCTTATATTGATTTAATGGCTTAGAAGTCAGTCTTATTGAATAAAGCGTCGTACTCACTCTGACTCAAATAGAGCTGCACATTGCTACTTGATTGCAGTGGCGCAAACGAAAATCGCTGTAATGTCTCCAGCAATAGCGCTTGTTGACGCTTTTCAAGCTCAAGCTCTGCAGCCAGCATCGCTGAACGCAACTTTTGATAGTCTTGGTAGTCTTGATGATGTGTTTTTAGGGTATGGCGGATCGCGCGTTGGGGTTGTAGCACCGCTTGGTCAAATTGCTTAGCAGTCTTTACCAGTGCGGCTAGGGTGTCGGGGGTAATTGTCAGTGCTAAAGTGTCGAGGTAACAAAGTAACAAACAGAGGTTGATATTTTTGTCTGCAGCATCTTGCAAATTCAGCAGCCGCGATTGCATTTGCGGGCGGCTGTAGAATTCACAGGCAAACTGCCAAAAGTCTTTACGACTTAGCATATCTCTCCAGTCTCATCGAAATGGTTTTGCTTTTCTTCTAACTCTTCCAGTGCCATTAATAAGTTTTCTTCTGTGTCATTAAGCTCAGGGGTTATCTTGGCTTGTTTTGCCAGTAAGTCACTTAATTTTGCTTTGTTCTCGTCCGTGTATAGGCTGTTTTCAGCCAAAGCTTGCTCAATTTCATCTGCTTGCTCAGTGAGCTTGTCGAGCTGTTTTTCGAGCTTTTCAATCGACTTTTTCAACGGTTGAATGGCTTTTCTGAACTCGGCTTCAAGACGCTTTTGCTCTTTACGATTGGCATTAGAGTTTTGCTTTGTTTCAGCCTCTGAGGCGCTTGGTTTCGCTTGCTCTTTATTGGCATTCATAAGCCATTGGTAGTAGGCATCTAAGTCATAGCCGAACTGAGAAACGGTCCCATTATCAACTAAATAGTACTCGTCAGCGGTATTTTTCAGCATGTGGCGATCGTGGGAAACCGTTACCATTGCACCCTCGAAACCTTGTAAGGCCATCACAAGTGCGTGTCGCATTTCTAAATCTAGGTGGTTAGTCGGCTCATCGAGTAACAGCAGATTAGGCTTTTGATACACTAGCATTGCAAGTACGAGTCGTGCTTTTTCGCCACCAGAAAACGGCACAACGGGTTCGAGGGCCTTATCACCATGAAAAGCAAAACCGCCCAAGAAATCGCGAATAAGCTGCTCTGGTACTTTAGGGTCTAGACGTTGAATATGGGTAACCGCACTGGCCTCAAGATCGAGAGATTCAAGCTGATGCTGAGCAAAATAGCCTACATTTAATCCTTGGTGTTGAAACACTTCACCAGCTTGTGGAGTTAAATCGCCGGCAAGTAACTTGATTAGGGTCGATTTACCTGCGCCGTTGCGGCCAAGTAACGCAATACGGCTACCTGGGACGAGGTTAAGCTTGATGTCATGCAAAATGGTAACGTCACCATAGCCCGCTTTGGCTTGCTCTAGTGTCATCAATGGATTAGGTAAGCTTGTTGGATCTGCAAATTCAAAATTAAATGGTGAATCTGCATGAGCGGGCGCGAGCATTTCCATGCGTTCAAGGGCCTTCACACGACTTTGCGCTTGTTTTGCTTTACTCGCTTTCGCTTTAAAGCGGGTAATAAACTTCTCTAAATGTGCAATCGTTTCTTGTTGCTTTTCGTAAAGCGCTTGGTGCTGTGCCATGCGCTCTGCTTTTTGACGCTCAAACTGAGAATAGTGACCTTTATAGACGTTGATCTGCTGTTGGTCGATATGCCAAATCTCACCAACAACAGCATCTAAAAATTCGCGGTCGTGAGAAATAAGCACTAATGTACCCTGATAGGCGCGCAAAAAGCGTTCTAGCCAATAAACAGCATCCAAGTCCAAGTGGTTAGTTGGCTCATCCAGAAGCAATAAATCGGCATCGCGGATCAGCGCTTGCGCAAGGTTCAAGCGCATGCGCCAACCACCAGAAAAGTCGCTAACGGCAAACTCTATCTGTTCATTGCTAAAACCAAGGCCATGGAGTAGTTCACCCGCTTTGGCTTCAATACTGTACCCTTTGATGTTTTCTAGCTGTTGGTGTGCTTTTGCTTGTAGTTCACCATCACCATCCCGCTCCGCTTGTTGTAGCTGCGTTCTCAATACATAGTATTCAGGGTGTCCCTGTAGTACATATTCGAGTGCGCTAATGGAGAGTGCTGGGGTTTCTTGTTTTACCGATGCAATAGACCAATCTTTTGGAATAGAAAAATCACCAGAATCGAGTTGCAGCTCGCCTTTTAGCAGCGCAAAGAGAGAAGATTTACCACAACCATTGGCACCGACAAGACCCGCCTTATGTTGTGGGTAAAGCGTTGCATTAGCTTGTTTTAGCAGTGTTTTACTGCCACGAAGTAGCTCGATATCAGAAAGTTGGATCATAATTCTAAAAGTCTGTCTAAATTGCGCGCATCATAACATGGATCCAATCACTTACTCCAAGCGTATCATGACAAATAAAATTAGGATAAAATGACAAACCTTAGACTCAGTGTTCATTAGAGGTGTCGAGTTGAAAGTTAAGAAGCGTTTTATTGCAGGGGCGAGTTGTCCAGAATGCCAAAAAATCGACGTAATGATGCTCTACAAAGAGCATGATGTTGAAAAAGTTGAATGTGTTGAGTGTGGCCATGTAATGTCACAGCCGAAAGACGCGGTACAGGCTTCTACACGCCAGTTTGAGCAAGTCATTGGGGTGTTCAAACCGGAGTGAGTTTTCATCCCGGTTTTCAATTAGTCTGTTAGTAGTGCGGTGGTGGTGGCTCTTGATGTTGAGGCATTAAACCAGGATCGCGGCCTTCTTTCATTTTCTCAGCCAATAGCTCAATTTGACGTTGCATTTTAGCCAAGCGCTGCTGATGTGCCTTCAACTCTTCATTTAAGGTTTCGATTGTATCTTCTTGAAAGGCAAGCTTAGCCTCAAGCTCAGTAATTCTGTTTTCGATTTCATTCATGGCTTTTTCACCTGCGCAAATTTTTCCAGTAGTCCGCTGGAACTTTCGGTTAACAGTGCAGTGTCTCGGTCTTGAAAAGCAACGTCAAATACAACCGCAGACTTGGGGCGGCTTCCCTCCCGGGGTTGTACACGCCAAGTTTGCAGTCGTTCACCATCACTTACTCGCCATAAAATAAGCTCACGGTTAGGTGAGCCGGTGGCCAAGAGCGTAGCGTCTTGATTAAAGCGCACTGCACTGAAAATTTTCTGGCGAGCAATATACTGTAATTGTGCTTTGAGATCACCAGAAGTTAATTGCCAAATGCTCGCTTTTTTCATGCTATCTGCGGTAAAAGCAAATCTTCCTTGGTCATCTAATGCAACTTTGGTCACGCGACTTGGGTGATTAAAGCGATGGATCACTTGCCCCGTTCTAGTATCCCAAAAGTAAGCGGTATAGTCGTTGCCTCCGGTTAAGGCAAAGTGGCCATTGGGAGACATGGCAATAGAATTGATATTTTCTTGATGTCCAAGGAACTCTATTCGCCTTCCGCTTTCTAAGTCGAGATGAACGACAACGTTATCGCTACGGGCATAGAGTAAATATCGGCCCGCATTGCTAATAGTGATATCTCGGATAGTGCCAGACTCGATCTCGAAATACCCTAGATTTTGACCGTTTTCGACACTCCAGATAGCGAATGTCTTATCAGTGGCTGTAACGGCTGTGGAGTTGTCATTGGCTAAAGCTAGTGAGTGAATAAGGTCGTCGGGCGCATCAGAGTGACGCCATTGAAATTTGAGGCCTTGCTCTTGATTATCCCAAAGTACGGCCCCATGCTCTATGGAAGAAACTAGGCTGTAGTGACCATCCACAGAGATCGCAGCAGAAAATGCGCCTCTGCTGGCATGTTCTACGGTCATAACGGCTTTTGAAGTATCAGGGCCACAGCCGGTTAAGGTGAAGCAACTGAGCATCGCGCATGCAAAGAGGAGGCTTGTCCACTTAATGTTGGCGAGTTTGACCATAAATTAGGTAAATCCTCCTTAACTCCGAAGTCTACAACAGGTAGACTAAAGGCACTAAAAACAAGATATTATTTTGATATTAGCGTATTAAAAGCGTAATGTCGTTACGCGATAATGGCAAGCAAATGCATATTGGCATTCTGATCAGAGAATGTTAATGTGGCTAGCACCTTTTCTTATTAATATAAAATTAACAATGGCACCGCATATCAAGCTCTCTTGCGCGAGCATTGGTGTTTTGATAGTAGGGACTGTCGGAGAGTTGAGAATGAAACAGACGATTAAATTGTCACTCGTTGCTGCTTCAGTGTTAGCACTAGTAGCGTGTAATAAAAAAGCTGAAGAGCAAAAGCCTGCTGAAGTTAAGTTGGATACTGAAATGCAACAGCAAGCATACGGTATCGGTGCTTCAGTTGGTAACTTCTTGCAAAAAGATTTAGCAGACAAAAAAGAGCTAGGTATCGAACTAGATCAAGAGCTGCTGATGCGTGGCTTTAAAGATGCACTTGCTGGTGAGGCCAAGTTAGACGAAGCTAAAATTCGTGAAGTGCTAACTGCGCTAGATTCTTCTGTTCGTGAAAAGCAGACAGCAAAAGCTGAAGCTGACGCGAAGAAAAATAAAGAAGAAGGTGATAAGTTCCTAGCCGAGAATGCGAAAAAAGAAGGCGTTACAGTAACTGATTCAGGCTTACAATATGAAGTGCTAAGCGAAGGCGATGGTGAAAAGCCAGTTGCAACTGACATGGTTAAAGTACACTACAAGGGAACTTTACTAGATGGCTCTGAGTTCGATAGCTCTTATGCGCGTAATGAACCTGCAAGCTTCCGCCTAAACCAAGTTATCGCTGGTTGGACTGAAGGTCTACAGCTAATGAATGTTGGCGCTAAGTATAAGTTTACTATTCCAGCGGATCTTGCATACGGCACTCGTGACCTTGGTAAAATTCCAGCTAATTCAACATTGGTATTTGAAGTTGAGCTGCTAGATATTGAAGGTGAAGCTGAAGAAGCTGCTGAGTAATTTGATATTGCTTGCAACGAAAAAGGTGAGATAGCTATCTCACCTTTTTTGTATGCTGGTTCCCGCAAATGTAGACTATTCTGTGTGATTAGAATAAAGGTTATCGATAAGTTCATCTTCCAATTGGAAGCGTAACTCAAGCGTCTCACCTAATACAGACAAGTCGTTATCGAAGTCTGTCAATTCTTGCGTTTCTTGATTTACTTCAGCGTACTTGTCGTTGAAATCAAGTGCGGTATCAGTCGTCTCTGTGATCCGTGGGTACAACGATTGTGCTAATTTTGCACTCTCAGGGCCTTTTTCTTTGCAGGCTTCAACAATGTTGTCATAAATTTCAAAATGACCAGCTGAAAGGTAGTCCATCAAAATCTGACAGAATGACTGAATGTCAACCTGCTCAGGTAGTGCTTTACCATTTCGAGTTGGTGAGCATCCTGCAACTTTATAATATAAAACCAATAGTTCCTGACGCTCTGCTAACCATGCATCAATTACACTATGGCTGCCTCCCCATTTCTGTTGGGCTTGTTCTAACTGCGAAAGCATAGTGATTCTCCTTAAGCGGGTTACCTACCTCTATGGAAAGGGAAACGGGGCAAAAGGTCAACCAATTTTTTCTGTAAAAGCTGAAAAAGATCAAAAGATTATTGGTTTGATTATCGGGAATGTTAACAAATTCAGGAGGATAAAAATAAAAAAACCACCGAGAGAAACTCAAGGTGGTTCAAAATAGCAGTTTAGCTTGTTGCGTAATGTTGTTATTTTTCTAATTGAAGGTGTTTTGTTGTTATTTTTCTAACGCGGTAATTTTATACCAACCTTTTAATCGTGTTGCAAACAGTTTAATCGCTTGTTTCGATGATTTTTACACAAGCTTATGAATTTGTTCCTAATAAAGTGTGATTTAATCTAGATCATAGCGGGACGCTGGTAACGATAGTTTAGATAGTGCCCATGTGCACTTAGTGATACAATCCGCACAATTGAATTTAAGTATTGGAATAGAGACGCTATGAGCGAATTAAAAAACGATCGTTATTTACGAGCGCTATTAAAACAACCAGTTGACGTCACACCAGTATGGATGATGCGCCAAGCTGGTCGTTATCTACCAGAGTATCGTGCTACCAGAGCCCAAGCTGGTGACTTTATGAGTCTTTGTAAAAATGCAGAACTGGCTTGTGAAGTGACATTACAGCCACTGCGTCGTTATCCACTTGATGCGGCGATTCTGTTTAGCGATATTTTGACTATTCCAGATGCAATGGGACTTGGACTTTACTTTGAAACCGGTGAAGGTCCAAAGTTTGAGCGTCCTATCCAATCGTTAGACGACGTTAAAAAACTACCAAAATTAGATCCAACCGATGAGCTCGGTTATGTAATGAATGCGGTGAGTACAATTCGTCGTGAGCTTAAAGGTGAAGTACCACTTATAGGCTTCTCTGGCTCACCATGGACGCTAGCAACTTACATGATTGAAGGTGGTAGCAGCAAAACATTCGGTAAGATTAAAAAGATGGCGTTTGCGGAGCCGCAGACACTGCACTTACTGCTAGATAAAGTGGCTGATTCGGTTATCGACTACCTAAATGCGCAAGTAAAAGCTGGTGCGCAATCGCTAATGATCTTCGACTCTTGGGGTGGGGTGTTAAGCCCACGTGACTACAAAGAGTTTTCACTACAATATATGCACAAAATTGTAGACGGTCTTATTCGTGAAAATGACGGTCGTAAAGTACCCGTGACATTATTCACGAAGAACGGCGGTCAATGGATTGAAGCAATTGCAGCTACTGGGTGTGATGCAGTTGGCCTTGATTGGACGATTGATATCGCCGATGCAAAACGTCGTGTAGGCGATAAAGTTGCACTACAAGGTAATATGGATCCTTCAATGCTACACGGTACTCATGAGCGCATTCGTGAAGAAGTTCAGCATATTTTAGCTGGCTTTGGTGAAGGTAACGGTCACGTATTTAACCTAGGCCATGGCATTACACCTGATGTTGACCCAGAAAACGCGGGCGTGTTTATCAATGCTGTACACGAGTTTAGTCGTCAGTACCATAAATAAGCTAGACCAATCACAGTCAGTGTAGGCGAGCTAACTTTAGGTTTATAAAACTTTCCTTGTCTCTAAATCTAGAGGCAAGGAAAGTTTTTCTCACCTCAACATAGACCACTTAATAAAGATAATTGGTATAAAACATCAGTGATTGGTGTTCTCAGTTATTTACTCACTGTAGGTTGAGCGCCATCGGAACCACCACCTTGTGGTTTAATCGTCATCTGGACATACTGAGCTCTAGGTTGAGCACCATCACCCCCATTGCCACCACCAGAAACTTGCTTGAGCATTGTTGGCTTAAGGTTGAGGATGTTTCTCTTCTTTAATTTCATATTGTTTTCCTTTTTTATATAAATATATGAACAGACAAAATAT
>NZ_JAKEVK010000136.1:0-12362 GCF_022398435.1 Pseudoalteromonas sp. Isolate6
ATATTAATGTATTAGAAACTATTGAATTGATCAAAGCAACCTTAACCGAGCTAAATGAAGGGCCACTGTCATCACTCGACCTCAAGGTTGTGATGAGTCGTGACAACTCGCAGCCAATAAAACAGGCACTGCTACTGGTTTATGGTAATTTACTATTGGGTGTTCTGCTCGCTTGTGGTTTTTTGTATTATTTTATACGCAATTTACGCATCGTTTTTTTGATCTTTGTGAGTATCCCTGTGTGTTTGTCTTTAGTGCTATTAGGGATGCAATTGGGCGGACGAAGCCTGAATTTAATCTCCCTAGCCGGCATGGCGTTGTCCGTCGGACTATTACTTGATGCTTCAATAATCATTGTTGAAAATATTCAACGCTTAAGAAGCACAGGACTATCGCTTTTAGAAAGTTGTCGCCAAGGTGTATTGCAGGTACAAGCAGCTTTAATTTCTTCTACGTTGTCCAGTATTGTAATTTTTGTCCCTATCGTATTAATGCACTCGGAAGTCAGCCAGCTATTTGGCGACCTTGCATTTACTATCTCCAGTGCCTTAGTGGCCTCAATTTTAGTTGCATTGTTCCTATTACCAGCATTATCACGACAGCTATTACCAGGCCAGAAAGTCGTTAAAAGTAAGGCGTTGTCTGATAAATGGACTCTGTTTGTCACAGCACCATCTCGTTCAAAGCTTCAAGGGACGGTGTGGTTGGTCTTAGCAATCCCCGGAGCCTTGCTGCTCAGTTGGTTGATCAAGCCAGAGTTAGATTTGTTGCCCAATCCAAAGGAAAACATAATGATGGTCTACACCGCATTTGATGAACCTCTTTCTGTTGGTGCCGCAAAAACACAGGTAGGTAATGTGATTGAACAGCGTATTGCGGCTCAAAAACAGCTTGGTAGCCATCCGGCCTTTGATATTCACGGCTCTTTTTGTAACTCAACGTATTGTTTAGTGTATTTTTATCCAGAGGGCAGTTGGGATTTTCCTGTATTCAAACAGTGGGTCGACACCCAGATAGTACAAGATTTACCAGATGCAAGAACCTACGTTTATCAAGGAACTCTACTTCGATTAGCGTTACCTGATGCGCGCACAAGTCAGCTCGATTTAAAAGGACTGAGCTTGCCTAAATTACAACAAGCTGGACAAGATTTACTCGCCCATTTAATAGAATCCTTCCCGGGAGCGCGGATCACTGAAGTTATTCCGATGAGAGATACTGTGGCCAGAGTAGAATTTACGCCTAAAGCCGACACGCTTGCGTTTATGGGCATGTCTCAGGCTGAGTTAAATCAGATTTTAGTGACGTTAACCGACGGTGCTTACCTCGGCCAGTTTTATGCTGACAGTGATACTCTGCCTTTCTACTTAAAAGGTGAAACCCCTGAGCATCTTGAACAATTATTGCAAACAGAAGTGATGATCCCAAATCACGGACTGCACCCACTGCGCTCTTTAGTCGATACTCAACTAAGTTTGGCACCAAGTGCTATATATCGCACTGATCGCGAAGTAAGTATGTCGATTAATTTAGTGCCAGCTAATGGTCAGCCAGTTGGTCCATTTATTACGCAGGTAAAGGCTGAAGTCGCGGCGTATTTAGCGCAACAACCAGAGCAAAACTTGTTTATAAATTATCGGGGTAGTGCAGATCAATTGAGTGGATTCTTAACGGAATTTTTCCAGATGTTCTTGGTTTCCTTGTTGATTTTATTTCTATTGATACGAATGGCACTCAATTCTTGGATTTTAGCTTTAGCTGTCATGTTGTCAATGCCGTTGGCAATACTGGGTGGCATGTTTTTCTTAAAAACAGTTAATTATTTTGCACCGCAAAATTTAGATATTGTCACCATGATTGGCTTTATTATTTTAATGGGACTGGTGATAAATAATGCCATTTTGCTTGCGAGTCAATATCGCTCGGCGATAGTTTCCGGGCTAAATCAACAGCAGGCCATTATTCAGTCTACTAATTATCGTATGCGTGCTATTTATATGAGTACCGGAACCAGTGTTTTTGGTATGTTGCCGTTGATGCTCAGTCCCGGAGATGGTTCAGAGATATATCGTGGTTTAGCCGCTGTGATTGTTGGCGGTATGTCGTTCAGTGCGTTGTTCAGTTTGGGCTTTATGTCAGCTTTACTATCACTGCCAATGTTTGATAAGCAATCACAAGTGAAGGATGAGCCTGAGACTAACAGTGTGCCCCTGTTAGAGAGTGAATAGGAATAAGGTTTCTGCTATGACGTTATTCTTAGTGGAAGCCATGATTGCTAGCAGCATCAGGTCACTGGCACGGCTTGACATAACTGGGGCGTGAATTTTGTCACACGTACTTTTCAGAGCTTAGTGGAACGATTGGCGTTGGCAACGGGCTCACTCAATTAAAGGAATATATTGGCTTTATGATCGCAAGATTTTTACTGTGTTTTAGTTTGTGTGTGATCGGTGATAATAGGTTACAAGCGAAAGCCGTTGAAGTTGCGCAACAGTTACAACCTGCGCAGGCTAAACAAATTGTCGAAGAGTTTGCTCACACTATCGAACAAAATTACGTGTTTACCGACACCGCAAAAACCATTGCAGCGCAATTACGTGCGTTGACTTTTAATGATATGCAATTTCGACATGGTTTATCAGAGCAGATCACTGATTTAGTGAGCGAGTATGATAAACACCTCGCGCTGGTTACTCGAGTTGACAACAATGGCAAGCATAGTAGCGATGCTAGAGAGCCCTGGTTCACTGAGCTAAAGCGCAAGAACTCAGGTATACGCCAAGTAGAAGTGCTAGCAGGAAATATTGGTTATTTAGAAATGTGGGGCTTTGATTCTGTATCTTCTCAAGCTAAAGACGCAATTGCGGCGTCGATGAGATTACTACAAAGAACCGATGCCCTTATTCTTGATTTTAGTCAAAACGGTGGAGGAGATGGCTACATGATCTCCCACTTTGCAAGCTACTTTTTAGCGAAACCGACTTTATTACACTCCTACCAATTTCGAAATGGAAGTCATTACCCCTTTTACAGTGAACAGCCTTTGGGGGCAAGTGAACTGCACGAGATACCTTTGTACATCTTAATTGGCCCTGAGACGTTCTCAGTCGGAGAAGCGTTTGCGTATGCGATGAAGCATCTTGGGCGAGCAACAGTGATTGGTGAGTCGTCAAAAGGGGGAGCAAACCCTATCAGACAAATAAAATTATCTCATGATTTTATTGCATTTGTGGCAATCGCTAGCACTGTTAGCCCGATAACCCAAAAAAACTGGGAGGGCAAGGGAGTAACACCAGACATAAATACTCAGGGTGAATTTGCAAAATCGCAGGCCTATCTAATGGCATTACAGCAGTTAGCAGGGCAGAGCTCTAACCCTTTTCTAATCAAAGAAAGAGCTGAGGCAATTAGCGAGTTGACTAGCCAACTTGCCGTTTTAGGTGCTAAAGCTGATAGCAAAAATTAGCTTGGCTGCGTAATTCTCTCTCATAGAGCTCATATTTTCGTTTTTGATGTTGAGATTATCTCAACTGACCTCGTTGAGTGATCGTGTAAAACTGAATAAAACAACGTTAAAGGGAAATAAGATGAAAGTCTCCGTACTTAGTTTATTGTTATTGAGTCCAGTTGCTTTGGCAAACCCACTTTTAGGTACTTGGGAATTTGTTGAGGGGAAATATGCCACCACAGATGGCATTGTATCAGCGCAAGCGCCTAGCTTGACATCGATAAAGTTAGTTACTCCAACTCACCACAGCTACATTACGCAAAGTGAAGGAAAATTTAAATACGCTGGTGGAGGGAGTTACAAAATAGAGGGAGATAGATTTATCGAAACCTATGAATATGGAAATATTACTAGTTTACTCGGTCGAACGATGTCATTCAGCTACAAGATTGATGGTAATTTATGGCATCATGAACTGTATGAAGATGGTAAGTTCGTCGAGAAGGAAATATGGAAAAAAATCCAGTGATCCCAAAGAAGATGCGTTATATCAGCCACGCATCTTCTCAACTTCAACTCCAGTACACCGAAACGCCAACGTTGAGTGCAAAGCAAGTGCTAATCAAAGTGCATGCATTTGGGGTTAATAGAGCAGATATTTTGCAAAAACAAGGGAAGTATCCTGCGCCTGAAGGCGATAGTGAGATATTGGGTCTGGAAGTGTCTGGAACGATAGTTCAGGTGGCGTCTTCTGAGCTTGAACATTTACTTGGTGACCAAGTGTTCTGTTTAACCGCCGGCGGCGGCTATGCTGAGTACGTGATTGCACAAAGTGAATTACTCATGCCGTTAACCGAAGGTCTGTCATTGAGCTATGCGGCAGGTGTAGCAGAAGTATATCTTACGGCCTATGATGCGATTGTGCGAACTGGGCAGCTAAATTCTAATGGGGTTTTACTTTGTCACGGCGGTGCTTCAGGTGTTGGCAGTGCTGCCATAAGGATTGCAAAAAGGCTAGGTGCAACGGTCATTACTACCCAAAGTAGCAAGGAAAAGGCCGAGTATGCAAAATCTCTGGGGGCAGATCATACTATTAATTACTTAGACTGTGATTTTGCTGAAGAAATGAAAAAGCTTGGTTTGAAAGCAAATGTCATTCTTGATCCAGTCGGTGGTGAATACCTCAGAGCGAATCTAAGAGTTGCAGCCATGGATTGCCATTGTGTCATGCTCGCTATGCTAGGCGGAAGATATACAGAACTAGACTTTGCCAAGTTACTCGCGAAAAGGTTCAACTTGCATGGAAGCACGTTAAGAAATCGCTCTTTAGATTATAAAAGGGAATTAGTGAAAGATTTTCTGAGTGAGTTTGGCTCGGAACTGTCGGATCAGACGATGAAGATACCAGTGTATAAGGAGTTACTTTGGGATGAAATTGAGCAAGCCCACGATATTCTCGAACACAACCAGAATCTCGGGAAGGTGATAGTTAGAGTTAGTTGACTGTTTATTTATACAGTTGTTATTCTACCCACTCTTAGTGACAAGAGGAGTGAATAGTTTTGACGTTTAAAATTGAAGAGAAAGTACCTTGCCCAGAGGAATATTGTGATTTGCGAATAGCCGCGGGATTATCTGCAAAATCTTTAGAAGCAGCGACACGTGGGTTGCCTAACTCATTATATGGAGTTGCTATTAGGCATGATGAACAGCTTGTGGCAATGGGTCGGGTGGTTGGAGACGGAGGCTGTAATTTTGAGGTCGTCGATGTTGCCGTCAATCCGCTTTATCAAGGGCAGGGATTAGGGCGTACAGTAATGGAATATATTGATGGTTACTTAGCAACAAGTGCTTTGCCGGGCTCCTATGTTTCAATGATTGCAGATGAGCCAGCTTTTTATGAAAAGCTGGGCTACCGCTTAGTATCCCCGGCGAGTCAAGGAATGACAAAGCGGTTCACTGTGAAGCCTATCAAAAGTTCTGAGGCTTGAATTATTCACTTTTTGGTTAGCGGGATGAAAAATAGCGAACATATTCAAAATTATTGCTCCTTGTTTCGGGTTGTTGAAAGTAGTTAGTGCTTTTTCTGTTTTGAATTTAGCTGGTTTGTAAAGATCTCAGAATGGTATAACCGAGTTGTTCTGGATTATCGACCTTTGGCACGGTCTATGGAAAGCAGGGAGTACTTTTTCTGTTTTGAATTTAGCACGTTTGTAAACATCTAAGAATGATACAACCGAATGGATCCAAATTCTCGACCCTTGGCGCGGGTTATAGAGAGTAGGTAGTGCTTTTTCTTTATTTGAATGAAACTAGTAGTGGTACAACCGATTATAGAGAGCAGGTAATGCTTTTTCTTTATGGATTTAACTAGATAGTAAATATTGTAGAGTGGTACAACCGAATGGCTCCGAATTATCGACCCTTGGCGCGGGTTATAGAGGGTAGGTAGTACTTTTTCTTTATTTGAATGAAACTAGTAGTGGTACAACCGATTATAGAGAGTAGGTAGTGCTTTTTCTTTATGGATTTAACTAGATAGTAAATATTGTAGAGTGGTACAACCGAGTGGATCCGAATTATCGACCCTTGGCGCGGATTATAAAGAGTAGGTAATGCTTTTTCTTTATTTGAATGATATCTAGTAGTGGTACAACCGAGTGGATCCGAATTATCGACCCTTGGTGTGGGTTATAGAGAGTAGGTAGCGCTTTTTCTTTATTTGAATGATACATAGTAGTAGTACAACCGAGTGGATCCGAATTATCGACCCTTGGCGCGGGTTATAGAGAGTAGGTAGTGCTGGATTTAACTAGATAGTAAATATTGTAGAGTGGTACAACCGAGTGGATTCGAACCACCGACCCCTACCATGTCAAGGTAGTGCTCTAACCAACTGAGCTACGGTTGTATTATAAGATTTGGTACGACCGAGTGGATTCGAACCACCGACCCCTACCATGTCAAGGTAGTGCTCTAACCAACTGAGCTACGGTCGTACAATAACATTTTCTTATTTATCGTTTTCAGGTCTGTGCCTGTCAACGCGTTGTAATATATAGTGACTCAGCTAACGGATCAAGCGGCTTTCCGTAATTTTTTGATTGTTTGCCTTTTTTTTGTTCATGCTGGGGGTATTTCACACAGCTGATAAAATTCTTGCCACCATTTTACGTGTGCTTTTGCAGAATCTTTAAGGTTATCTAAGTTCTGTTGAAGCGTGAGCGGATCGACAACATTATTATTTTGATACAATAGGTGAATAGGCTGCCAAGCAGCGATCAGTTCTTCCATAGAAAGAGAGAGCATCGCCTGATAAGGCTGAAGAATAGATAAATAATACTTGCTGAAGATATTGTTTATGATCTCTGCCTGCTTTTTATTTCCGCCGCTTTTACAAATGTCATTTCTCAGTTTAAGTTGTTTTAATTGGCGTGTCGCTGCATTATTCAGTTGAGTTTGTTTACGGACGCTTGTAACCAAAGATGAGATAAATCGCTGAGAAAGGACTTTTAAAGCGGGGGTAAGCGTGTCTGGACTGAGGTTCTCGGGCGCATCCATGTTTATCACCAACTCTGCGAGCTCATTAGCGGCTTCTAACATGTGACTGTGCGCTGCTGGTAGTTCTAAGGGCACCTCATCAGCAATCAACAAGCTCAAACTTGCCAACTCTCTTTCAAATGTCATCATATGAAGAAAGTGATGTGGAAGCTGCTCTTTCTTTTCCTGTAATGCTTGAGCTAGTGTTTGTTTTAGCTCGTCGCTCGTGTTTGGATGCCGAATGCAGTGAGGCGCTTGCTGAATAAATAAGATGGTATATTTCAAGCGCTCACTTGGATAACTTACTTTACCCAGTTGATTATTTTGCGCAGCGATGAGATTTGTGACTTTGCAGTGCCCAGCGGTCGCGATGTCCAACATAGAGATAGTAAGCTCACTTGTAGGTAATGGCACTTTTTGGATTTCAGGATTGTAAAGTGGGGCCGGGTGTACCAACTCTATGCTAGCTGCATTCGCAAGTCGATGTTGATATTCAACAGCAATATCGCTTGGCTGCTTGCTGCATCCGGCCATAGTAAAAAGTAATATCGTACTAGCTATTTGCTTGACTAATTTCAAATTTCACCCGTTTGTTTACACAAGTTACTAATAATATCGCCGCCGTACTCAAACCGATAATAATACCAACCCAAAAGCCCTGTGGACCCATAGCTGGCGTTATCCAATCGGTCTTTGCTAATACATAGCCCAATGAAAACCCAATAAGCCAGTACGATATAAAAGTTACCCAAGATATTGGTTTAGTATATTTGAGCCCTCTTAACACGCCGTTTGCGGAGACTTGCAATGCATCGGGCAATTGATACAAACAAGCCAATACCATAATACTGGTTGCGAGTGTGGCGACTTCAGTATTGTTTGTATATAGCCAAACAATCTGATCTCTCCCTATATACGTAACGAGAGCGACAAACAGAGCAATTAAGGTGGCTAAAAGAAAAGCTGTATTAACAGAAAGCCTAAGTTGCTCTAAGGCTCCTTGGCCGGTTAGATTACCGATCCGTATAGCGATAGCCATAGACAAACTTAATGGCATCATAAATAACATTGTAGTGACACTAGCCGCAATTTGGTGACCGGATACGGAAATAGGCCCTAAATCAGCAATAAATAATGGAATACAAGCAAACAGAGTAACTTCAAAGAAAGTTGCCAGTGCAATTGGGAAGCCAAGTGCTGCAACATATTTCATCATAGGTAGACTTGGCTTGGTAAAGCCGCTGATGAGCGCCTTTCCATCTATGTGTTTACTCTTCAAGCTATACACCCACTGTGCAATTGCCATTGACCAAAGCACGATGGATGTAGCGAGACCGCAGCCAGCACTTCCAAACGCAGGCGCGCCAAATTTACCATAGATAAAAATATAGTTAGCAACGACATTGATACAAAGACCAACAATGCTGATGTAAAAAGCAGGCTTTGTTTGTCCAACTCCCTCTGTAACATTGCGGTATACTGTGAAGATCAAAAAGCCTAATAGGCCCCACTTCACAAAATCAATATAGCCTTGAGCAAGGGTCTGAACATTCTCACTTGCCCCAATATTTGAGAAAACCACAGAAGTAAAGTTCGCTAAAACCAAGCCGACGGTAAAAAGTGCTAAAGCAAGATATAAACTTTGTTGGAAAAATCGTTTGATCCCAGAAGTGTCATTAGCACCATGGCAATGTGCAACGATACTTGTAAGTGCTAGTAAAATACCTTGTAAACTAAAAATCAGAGGGTTCCAAACACCCGTAGCAATAGAAAGTGCAGCCAAGTCCTCAGCGCTAACTTGACCTGCCATCATTGTATCAACAACGGTCATTAAGACTAAAGTAACTTGAGCGAGAAAAACAGGGATCGCAAGTTGAAGCAAGCGTCTGGCTTCCCAAGTTGAAAAATTCATGGTGAGATACTACTTAAGGCGTAAAAGAGATAGTTTATTTTAGTGCTTTGTATTTAGCAAAATTTTGCGTTTAGCAGCCACGACTATTTTTATCTAGCCGCATATTCAATACAAATTAAGTACCTCTATTAATGCGATTTCGCTACAATTCCAAGGATAAATTAAGAGGGTAGATATGTTTACAGGAATTGTTCAAACAAAAGCGACTGTGGTGTCGGCAAAGCAAGTTGATAGTATTTTAAAATTAGTTATTTCTGTTGGTGTCGACTATCTCGATAAACTGACTTTGGGCGCGAGTATAGCAATTAACGGATGTTGTTTAACTGTGGTTCACTTCGAGCGACCAGAAAATGATGTCGTAGGCCAAGTTTGTTTTGATGTGATTGATGAAACCTTGAGACTTACCAATTTAGGTGAAGTACACAGAGGATCACAGGTTAACTTTGAGCGCTCGATGACATTTGGCACGGAGCTTGGCGGACATGTAATTTCAGGGCATATTCAAACGAGCGCGAACATAAGTGAAATACATCGAAACGAAGGCAACTGCAGGATGCATATTTCGTTGCCTGAATCGTGGCATAAGTATGTTATGTATAAAGGCTTTATCGCGGTAAACGGTGCCAGTCTGACGGTAGGGGAGCTTGATCACAGTGGTTTTTGGTTACATCTAATACCTGAAACACTAGCGCTTACAAATCTTGGCACGATGAATGTGGGAGACCGCGTAAATATTGAGGTTGACCAACAAACCTACACGATTATTAATACCGTTGAAAACTATTTGAAGAAGCAAAGTTTATTAAAACACGGCTAGAAGATTACGAGACTGAGCACTGCGTTTTCGGCCTATCTTGATATAAAAAAGTATGGCTGTCTTTATAAAAGCAGCTCGAACCCGAGCTGCCCGTAACTTATAGTGCTTCTGCTTTTGGTTAAAAAACCTGCTCGTCGTCGCTATCAACCCTAAGCTCAAGTTTATTGTGTACTTGGTCTAGGTGCATATTTAGATGTATAGGATTGCAACAAGCTGCACAGTCTTCGTAGTAGTCCTGATCGCCTTCACTTGTATCAAGGTTGACAAAAATATGGTGTCCACAATGTGGGCATTCAATACGTTGCTGATATAGGTTTCTCATTGGCCCTCCACCTTAATTGGCCAAACTAAATACCTTTTAACTATAGCGCATTGTGACGAAAATATGGCAGTTATTTGAGCAGGGCTTGCACTTGTTCTGCCGCGTCCCGTATGTACTTGCCAGCAAATAAGTTTGCTTGCACTAGAAGAGGATATAAGCGATAAATGTCTAAACGCTCAGCCGCATTTTCTGCAAGTGGATAGATAGACCCATAACCACGGTAGAAGTCATCTGGTAATGGAGCAAATAGCGAAGCCATAGCAATATCAACTTCTCTATCACCATAGTAGCAAGCTGGAGAAAATAGCACGGGCTTTTGACGGCTAAAGCCAATGTTACCATGCCAAAAGTTACCATGAACCAAAGACGGTTGAACTTGGTGTGGAAGGAGTGGTTTAAGTTGCTCTACAAATGTGTCGATATCGGTGAGAATAATCCCTTTTTCAGCCAGCAGTTGCAGCTGCCAACCAATTCTTTCTTCGGCAAAAAAAACTTCCCACTTTTTGTGCCATTGATTCGGTTGTGGAAGCTCGTGAATGTAATTGTCTTCTTCTAGGCCAAACATTTCCTGTTCATGGCGTTGGTGCATTTTAGCTAGGCTTTGGCCACACTCAAGCCAATTTTCATTGCGATGATCAAGTTCTAACCATTCCAGCACAATAAAACAAAATTCGACACTCGTACCCAGTGTTATTGTATCGGCAACGAGAAAATCGGAGTCACGAATGAGCTTTTCTCGATTAGATGCCTCACACTCAAACCGCTCTAAAGCCTGAATTGGGGCTACTTTGACTAAAAATTGATGGGTATCGTCTGCAATCTTATAGAGTTTTTTAGACCCATAACTTTTTAAGGTTTGCTTTGATGAAAGCTCAAACGCGTCATGGAGAGATTCAGAGATTTGTTGGTTGACTTTGTTCCACATAAGTTAGATCCAACATATTCACTTACTCTAAAATATGGTTGAAATTCTCAAGATCACAAATACTTGAGGCCTTTTTCTAAAAAAAATAAAATATCGCCTCTGTCATTTTATCCAAGGGAAGTACATTGAATAAAAATATCACCACCAATTTACTCGCGATACTGCTAACAGGTACTGGTTTCACACTAGAAAACGACGTGCTGTTTTCGATAGGATTGTTTGCACTATCTGGCGCATTGACGAATTGGTTAGCGGTACATATGTTATTTGAGAAAGTGCCTTTCCTCTATGGTTCAGGGATAATTACGCTTAAGTTCGAGTCGTTTAAAGCGTCGATTAGAGAGCTCATCTTGAGTGAGTTCTTTAGTCAAGAAAAACTAGAAAAGTTTCTCGGCAAGGAGCATCCAAAGTTTGACTTGGCACCTATCGCTAATAAAGTCGACTTAAATCCTGCATTCGACCGTTTGTTAAGTGTGATTGAGGCGTCTCAATTCGGCGCAATGCTGCAGATGTTTGGTGGGACTGAAGCTGTACAACCACTGCGAGAGCCATTTATTGAGAAAATGCGATTAGCAATAGTTGAACTCGGTGAGCAGCCTGAGTTTGATGCTGCAATTAGTGAGTCGCTCAGTAATGGTCTACTTGGCGATGACTTACACCAAACCATTGAAAAAGCGGTAGATGAGCGGCTTAATGAACTAACGCCGAAAATGGTAAAGGAAATAGTACAAAATATGATTAAGACTCACCTAGGATGGCTAGTTGTGTGGGGTGGAGTTTTTGGGGGTCTTTTCGGATTATTGGCTGCAGTTGTATAGCTGAATAATGAAAAAGGCGTAGTCAGGGATTTCTACGCCTTGCTTCTGTTTATAACCATATCGATATGGTTACTTAGATCCTGAGACAAAAATGGTTTTTTGATCTACTTTCGCAATGTCTTTAATACTGGTTTCCACACTACGGTCTATACCGAGGAAGTCTGCCGCTTTATTAAACCCGTAGGTCGTGGCAAATTTGCCAATTGGCATATCGTTGCAGTGTAGTTTTTCTTCAACGACTCGTGTTCTTAAGTGATTTTCTTTGATTGTGTTATGCAGATGAATTTTATTATTTTTAACGACCGACATACAAACCTGAGTCGCTCGACTATTATCCGCAGCTACAAAGTCAGCGGCGGATACACTACCTGTGATTAAAAGTGAAGTTGCACATACTAAATTGAACAGTTTCATGGTTAGCTCCTTGGCTATCTCTAGGACACGTTCTTAGTATTGCTAAAGTTGCTGAGTAATGCTGTAAATCAAGTAATTCGGAATGTAATAGAGTGTGTCAGATGTGTGTGAGATTTCTATGCACTTGAATAGTAGTAATTTATTTTGTTGTAATAGATACAAATAG
>NZ_JAKEVK010000137.1:0-12284 GCF_022398435.1 Pseudoalteromonas sp. Isolate6
ATAAGACATTCTAATTTTATATATAAGTGACGTTACCTACTGGGACGAGCATTTATAATCAGTTTGATTGCGCCTTCACTGTCAAGGCTTCATTAGGCCGCATCTCGCAACGCGCGATGATGCGGTTGTTTTTATCTTGTTCTTGTCTAAGCAACATACCTTCGTTATTTTTTGTCCACCACACAAACCCATCACCTTGATATTTTGCCCCGCTGGCTGAACGAGCAACCTTCAATTTAACCACTTGTTCGTTAAAATGGACAATTGCCTCATTACTATCGTTGTAGTCAACCTTTATCACCGAATTATTATCGCATTGGTAGCGACTAAGTGTTTCACTCAGCTCAATTTTACGATTTGATATGTCCTCGCCACATGCACTGAGAGCAGTGGTAATTAAAATAGCAAAGGCAATTTGAGATTTCATAAACAGACTCCGACGAGAAAAAGACGGTATCTGATAATCTAGCGCAGACGGATGAAGTTAAGGTGAATAGTGTGGTTACAAGGCAATAAAAAGCGGAATAAAAAAGGCCCCGAGGGCCTTTAAACATGATTACAAGTTAATTAATCCTTTACAGGAATAGTATTAGGGGGACTCTGTGCTTCGCGTATTTTTGGCGTGTATATTCGTTTAGTCATCACCATAAAGAAAATTGGTGTAAACAATAGACCAAACAAGGTAACCCCTATCATTCCTGAGAATACCGCAATACCCATGGTTTCGCGCATTTCAGCACCCGCACCAGTTGCAAGTACCAGAGGTACAACCCCTGCGGTAAAGGCAATTGACGTCATCAAAATAGGACGTAAACGTAGTTTACATGCCTCAATAATTGACTCCAAATTAGTCTTGCCTTGCTCGTACTCTTCTTTTGCAAACTCCACCATTAGGATTGCATTTTTACACGCCAAAGCAACCAAAACGATAAGTGCAATCTGGGTAAAGATATTATTGTCACCCCCTGTTAGCCACACCCCAACTAATGCTGACAGTATGGTCATTGGTACAATGAGGATGATTGCAAATGGTAGCTTTAGGCTTTCGTATTGCGATGCCAAAACCATAAACACCAAGAGTACAACCAGTGGGAAGATATACACCATCACGTTACCCGCGAGGATTTGCTGATAGGTGACTTCAGTCCACTCAAATGCCATTCCTTCGCTAAGCGTTTCGTTTAGCACGGCTTCAATTGCCATTTGTGCTTGATCCGAAGAATAGCCGGGCGCAGGGCTGCCATTTAACTCGGCAGTCGGATACCCGTTATAGTGCATAACACGATCAGGTCCCGTTGTCGGCGTTACTTTGAGTACTGCGCCAAGTGGCACCATTTGACCATAGTTATTTCTTACTTTGTAAGACAGAATTTGTGCTGGATCTGAGCGAAAGTTAGCGTCAGCTTGAGCGGTGACCTGATAAGTGCGGCCAAATAAGTTAAAGTCATTAACGTACATTGAACCTAAATAGATCTGTAATGCATTAAACACCTCCTCAAGCGGTACGCCTTGTACCATAGCTTGCTCACGGTCGATATCAATGTCCATTTGTGGTACTTGGATCCTAAAGCTTGAGTACAGTCCCATTAGCTCCGGCTGCTGCTGCGCTTTTGCTATCACTGCTTGTAAGTCCGAGAATAGTTTTTCAAATCCGAGGTTTGCTCTATCTTCAATTTGCAGTTTAAAACCACCAGTGGTGCCTAAGCCTTGAATTGGTGGCGGTGGGAACACCGCAACAAACGCTTCATCTATGATGGCAAACTTTTGATTAAGCTGCGCTGCGATTGACGACGCATACAACTCAGGCGATGCGCGATTTTCAAATTTGTCTAGGGCAACAAATACAATCCCGCTATTTGGGCTGTTTGTAAAACCATTTACTGAAAGCCCAGGGAAAGACACAGAATGTAAAACGCCTGGAGTCTGTAATGCAATTTGTTCCATCTCACGTACAACGGCTTCTGTTCTATCCAAGCTTGCAGCGTCTGGCAGTTGGGCAATCGCAACAAGATACTGTTTGTCCTGCTGCGGAATAAAGCCGCCAGGGATGGTGCTAAACAACTTAGTAGTAGCAAAAATTAACCCTAAATAAACCACCAACACAATGGTGCTCAGCCTAATAAGTTTTTTTACTAGTCCAACATAGCCGTGAGCTGCCTTATCAAAAAAGCGATTAAACGGTTTGAATAGCCACTGACCAAACAATTTATCTAACACCACGGTGAGTTTGTCTGGTTTAGCACCGTGCGGCTTTAACAGTAGTGCAGCAAGCGCTGGTGATAATGTTAATGAGTTAAATGCCGAGATCAGCGTCGAAATCGTGATCGTGAGGGCAAACTGTTTGTAAAACTGGCCTGACAACCCGGTAATAAATGCAGTTGGAATAAACACTGCACAAAGCACCAATGCAATCGCTATAATAGGGCCTGTCACCTCCGACATCGCTTGTTTAGTTGCCTCAAAGGGCGCAAGGCCGTTTTCAATATTACGCTCAACGTTTTCAACCACGACGATGGCATCATCGACTACGATACCGATTGCCAGTACCAAACCAAACAACGACAACGTATTGATAGAAACACCAAGCCACTGCATTGCAGCAAAAGTACCAACTAACGATACAGGCACGGCCACCAGCGGAATAATCGAAGCGCGCCATGTTTGCAAGAATAAGATAACAACTAATACCACAAGTACGATGGCTTCTAATAATGTCGAAATTACCGCATCGATTGAGCCGCGAACAAAGATTGTCGGATCGTAAACGATATCGTATTCAACCCCTTCAGGAAAACGTGTCGATAACTCTTTCATGGTTTCACGCACCTGATCCGACAGCTCTATCGCGTTAGAACCAGGACGCTGGAAAATCGGCATTGCCACCGCTTCGTTACCATCTAGCAAAGCTCTTAACGCGTAGTTATCTTGTCCAAGCTCAACTCGGCCAATGTCTTTGAGTCTAGTGATCGCACCATCGCCTGATACGCTAACAATAATATTGTCAAATTCACTGGTATCTGCCAAACGGCCTTTAACGTTTAACAGAATTTGGAATTGATTTTCATTGGTTGTGGGTTGAGCACCCAAAGAGCCAGCTGCTACTTGGCGGTTTTGTTGTTGGATTGCTCGGACCACATCGCTTGCGGTTAAGTTTCTTTCAGCCAATTGCTCGGGGTTTAGCCATATCCGCAACGCGTATTTACCGCCGCCGAATAGTTTTACATCACCAACTCCCGGCAAACGCGCTATCTGATCTTTGACATAAATATCGGCATAGTTAGAGAGGTAGCTGGTATCATGCGAGCCACTTGGCGATACCAAGTGCACCACCATAGTGAGATCTGGTGACGCCTTTTCAGCCACAACCCCTAAGCGTTGTACTTCTTGCGGTAATCTTGGAATAGCGCTATTTACTCGGTTTTGTACTTGCACTTGGGCTCGGTCTAAGTCAGTACCAAGTGCAAAAGTCACGGTAAGTGTTAAACGACCATCACTGGTTGCTTGAGAAAACATATACAGCATGTTTTCAACACCATTGATCTCTTGTTCAAGCGGCGTTGCAACGGTTTCAGCAATGACTTTTGGGTTGGCACCGGGGTAGGTTGCAGATACCACAACGGTCGGCGGGACCACCTCTGGATACTCACTCACGGGAAGCTGAAAAAGGGAAATGGCCCCAGCGATTAATATCACGAGTGACATCATCGCCGCAAAAATAGGGCGCTTAATGAAAAAATGGGAAAATTTCATTATTAGTTTAATCCTTGTGAAGAATCGCTTGGCGTCATCGCAACCACTTCTGTGGCAATGTTATCTGGCAAAGTAAGCGTCACGGAATTTGGGCTTATTGGCATGCCTGGGCCTACACGCGCTGGACCATTCACCGCGATACGCTCTCCTGCGGCTAAACCCGATTCAACAGCGCGAAATTTGCCATAGCGATTACCGAGTGTGATTAGACGATATTCAAGTGTATTAGACTCATTTACAACTAGAACAAAACGATTTTTAAGATCTGTACCAACTGCGCGGTCTGGAATTAATACTCGATCGTTTTGCTCACCGGATGAAAGACTCACTCGTGCAAACGAGCCGGGTCGTAGCTGTCCACTGCGATTATCAAAAGAAGCGCGTACTTTTAGGGTTCCGGAATGGTCATCAATGGCGTTGTCAATAAAGTCTAGCTCACCCATAACTGGCTGTGACTCACGGCCCAGTAGCTGTAATTTCACAGGAAGCGACTCACCTTCAGTCACTGATGCAAACTGACTATTCCAAGTGCGTTCATCGATATCGAAGTACGCATACATCTTATCGGTTGCAACTATCGTAGTAAGTAACGTGTCGTTTGCTCTAATGGTGTTACCTTGAGTGACCTCGGCAAAGGAAATTTTGCCGCTGATTGGTGCTGTGATCTTACTAAACTCTAAGTTTAGTTGGGCTGCTTTAAATGAAGCCCTAAGCGCATCTAGTTCGGCTTCACGCTGCGCGGTAAGCGAAACACGAGCATCGACCTCTTCGGTCGAAATCGCTTTTTGCTTGCTTAATCGAAGCGCTCGCGCAGACTCACTTTTTGCTTGCGAAAGCGCCGCTTCGGCACGTTTCACCTGTGCGGCAAGGCTGGCAACCTCAGCTAGGAAAGTTCTGTCGTCCAGCTCAAATAGAACATCGCCTTGGCGCACCGTATCTCCTTCTTTGAAGTTTACCGAGCTGATCACTCCCGTGACTCGAGCGCGAAGTGCGACTTCGTTTGGAGAAGAAAGACGTGTTGTATAGGTATGCCAATCAGCAATGCTAATTTGTGGTGTTGCAGCTACATCAATTGGTTGAATAGGCGGAGTTTGAATGCTTGCCTGCTCAGCTTCGCCACATGCACTTAGCAGTAGCAAAGCAGAAATAATCGTTGCGAGTTGCGTTGGTTTTAACATAGTTCCTCCTTTGTGTATGGAGGTAACTATACGTTTCATTTGTTGCATTAAATATAAGTAAAATGGAATATGATTGGTGCTTAATTGGAATCAATTGACTTGAATAAAAAATCAAATGATTTTTTTATGTGATTTGCGTGAGATCTAAGATAAATCCTCTCGATTGATTTAAAATAACAAAAAGTCTAATGGAATTGAATTATGTCTAACGTCAACCATTTACAATCCCTTTTGAGTGTGTTGCTGAATAAAAGTGACGATGCAGTTGCTATTGTCAGCAACAAATCGGTACTTGAATTTTGTAATAAAGCAATGGCAAAGCTAATCGGACAACCTTCGTCTCATTTAACTGGGCGCACACTGAGTAATATCTTCGACCCACAAACAGACGATACGTTTGATGACAGGCTCGATGGGGATGAACTCACCGAGTGGTTTTTAGGCTTAAGCAATGGCTGTGAATTAGACTATCCAGAAATTGAAATTGATACCTTAAACGGTGAGTTTTTTAAATTACGATGTTTTCCGTTGCAAGATGATGCCTTTGCTATCTACGGAGACAATATCACTACAACAAAGGCGATGTGTAGCGAACTCGAACATTTACGTAAAGAACTTGATTTTATTACCAAAACTGATCCATTAACCGGCGTCGCCAGTCGTAGGCAGCTAAGCGATAAAATTGATAGTCAAATTAGGTTATATGAACGTTACAGAACACCGTTTAGTGTGATACTGACAGATCTTGATAACTTCCGTGCAATTAACGAGCGATTCGGTCATGAAGCGGGAGATATGGTATTAGTTCATGTGAGCTCATTACTCTCTGAAATGTTAAGAGACACGGATTTAATAGCCCGATTAGGTGGAGAGGAATTCGCGTTGGTGCTGCCCAATACTGGGTTAGAGGGCGCGACCCTTGTTGCCGAGCGAGCACGCAACCTGATTGAGCAGACATCATTTCAGATTGCCGTAGCAGAGGAGGTCGATATTACCAGCTCTTTTGGGGTCGCTGAATTTGGCGCGGGCGAGACTGGTGTTGAAAGCATTGTGCGTCGCGCAGATACAATGTTACAAGAAGCCAAAGTCAATGGCAGGAATCAAGTTATTCCAAATCCGCACTAATTAAGGCCAATCGTTAAAATGTAATAATGCTTAACTAAGCTAGTTCCTTCGAGCAGTAGATAAGTGCGCCTACTATGGCGCATTTTGAAGTTAAGGAACAATGATAATGGCAAGTTTTACCCGTCGAGATTTTATTAAAAGTGCATTAATGGGCGTTGGCGCGGCAACAATTAGCGTCTCGTTAGTAGGTTGCGGCAGTAGTGATAGTAAAGCCGTTGCAAGCAACGATTTTGCTGTCGTATTTAATCATGGTGTCGCAAGTGGCGATCCTTTAGCTGATAGCGTTATATTGTGGACGCGTGTCACTCCTGAAGGTACACCCAATAGTGTGGATGTCACTCTACAAGTATCAGAATCAGAAGACTTTGGTGTCTTACTACAAAGCCACCAGCTGGCCGCATTAGCAAAAAACGATTACACCGTTAAAGTAGATCTTAATGGCCTGACTGCAAATAGCCGCTACTTTTATCGCTTTGTCACTAAGGAAACGCATTCTCCCATAGGTAAATGCAAGACCTTACCCGTTAACGATGTCACTCAGGTAAAACTTGCCGTGATGTCTTGTGCAAATTATCCGGCAGGTTACTTTCATGTCTACGCAGAGGCTGCAAAACGCAGTGATTTAGACGCGGTATTACATTTAGGTGACTACATATACGAATATGGGATGGGTGGGTATGCCACTGAAAATGCCGACGCTATGGGCCGAGGGCTGGATGCAGATAATGCGAACGAGATTATTTCATTAAATGATTATCGTCGTCGCTATGCTAAATATCGTACCGATTTTGGCCTGCAAGCTCTCCACGCCAGTACGCCATTTATTGCGGTATGGGACGACCATGAGGTATGTAATGACTCATACATGGATGGTGCTGAGAACCATAACGAAGGGGAAGGGGAGTACACAGCCCGGAGGCTTGCCGCACTGCAAGCCTACTATGAATGGATGCCAGTACGTCCGATGGTTAAGGATCAACTCGAGAGCCTCTATCGTAAATTTGAATTTGGCGATTTGTTGTCACTTTATATGCTAGATACTCGTCACGAGAGCCGAGCTAAAGCACTTGACTATCAAGATTATATTGACCCTACAACAGGACAAGTGGATTTTGCCGGATTTCAGGCGGATCTCACCGCGCCTTCCCAACAGCTGTTGGGTATAAATCAATTGACTTGGCTAACCGATAACATGAAGGCATCGGCAGCGAAGTGGCAAGTCTTAGGGCAACAAGTATTGATGACCAAAATGGTGATCCCAGCCGAGCTGCTTATGTCTCTTGCAAATCCTTCTGCACAAATGTCGACGCAATTAACAGAGCTTGCTCAAATTAAGAGCAGACTGCTTGCTGGTGATTCAACGTTGTCAGAACAAGAAAAGGCGCGAGTCACGTCTACTGCTCCTTATAACTTGGATGCATGGGATGGCTATCCGATTGAACGTGAAGTGATTTTACAAACTGCAAAAGCGGCCAATAAAAACTTAGTTGTCGTTGCTGGAGATACGCACAACGCGTGGTCTGGTAAGCTCTGCGATGCAAGCGGAACCGTCTGTGGCCAAGAATACGCGACAGCTTCTGTCAGCTCTCCGGGGCTTGAGCATTACTTGCAATTAGGCGATGAGCAGGCGCTACAATTTGCTGAGGTATTGCAATTACTAGTCGATGACCTTGAGTATGCGAATATTCATCAGCGTGGTTATTTAACGCTTAATTTCACAAAAGAGAAGGTGGAAAGTGAGTGGCATTTTGTCAATACAGTTAAGCAAGAGCAGTTTGAAAGCCACAATAAACAGCGCGAGCTTTTACTTTAGGTACTAAAAGCAATTCGCGAGACACTAATTTACTGCTTAGTAAAAGGTGCGTAAAGGGGCTTTACAGCCCCTTACATTTAGCTATTTTATCTTGCGAGAGCAGCGCTGTTACCTTGAACGGTTTCTTTTTATCCCCTTTAACTTTAACTTTTGCAATATCTAAATATTGAAAGTCTCCAGGAGCATTTAGACGCCATAGATTCTTTGACTGTTCAGAAAAGCAAAACTCTCCCGTATCTCCATGTATCAACAACAACGGATAACTCAGTCGGGCTGCATATTCTGCAAGTGTCTCTCGATATAATTGATAACCATCACATTTAGCTTTTGAGTTTTTATGACATCGTCCTGAGTGCTTCTCTTTTTGATACAAGTCGGCTTGTAGAAATATCACCGCGGCTTTATGGCTTGGTGTTAGCAAGCTATTTAACCACTTCATATTCTCGACATCACGACGATAGGACTCAGCGTGCACCGCTGTTTTATCAGATAATAATATTTGTCTGCGACCACTGTTGGTGCCTGGTACATGTAAGGTTAAAAACTGTACAGCACCCACTATCCAAGATTGATTTTCCGGTATTGTTTGCTGGCGACTGAACTTTGGCAGGTTAGGCATTTGTACTGCAAAGTGTTGACGAACGAAGTCTAATCTTTCTAGTTCATCAAACCTAGGGTTTAGGGTCTCACGGTCGCAGTCCGTCCAATCATTGTCTCCGGGAGTGAATATAAAAGGTTGATTACTCACACTTGAGATCAGGGCATAATTATCTTTAAGAAGCTGATCAGTACAGGGCTCAGCACCAGATTTCATATCACCTACATGCACCATAAAATCATGCTGTGTATCGTTTACCTTTTCATGCAGTGCACCATTAGGCATCAGCATGGCCCTATCTATCTCCGTGTAGGGCATATCACCAAAGACTAAAAAGGACGCTGCCGAGGCTTGGAATACACTGAGCATAGGCATCACTGCCATGACGAATAATTTAACGAGCTGCACAATAATTCTCCTTTATGTTAGCAGCCTATCATACATCAACTCTATGACAGAAGAAGTCGCGCTCTCAATAAAAAACGCCGCTACTTGCGGCGCTTTGTTATTTTAGATGCTTTTCGAAAAAAGCTAAAAACTCAGTGAGTGTCTTCACTCTGTGTGCTTGATAACTCAGATAATGGTTGCCATCCTCAAGCTCTATATATTTGAACTTTTTGTCATGATCTTCAAGTTCATCTGCCATGTCACGACTATGATTCACAGGCACGACTTTATCGTCATCACCATGAATAAGTAACACAGGGCGGTTAATTTGTTTCGCATAGTTAACAGGGGATTGTGCTTTAAGTTTATCAGTATCTTGTCCAAATTGATCACGGACAAGCGCTTTATTTGTGAAAAAGCGCGCGCGACTGACTATTGATTCTAAGTCTGTAACGCCAGCAAAGCTTGCTGCACATTGAAACGTCTCAGGATGTTTTACCACAGCCATTAGTGCCGCATAGCCACCGTAACTTGCGCCACCTATACAGATTTTATTTTTGAGTGCATACTTTTCTGCAACCAACCAATTTGCTGCATCTTGTAAATCATCTTGCATCTTTCCTCCCCAACCTTGATTTGCTTCATTAAAGAAGTCAAAGCCATAGCCAAAAGAGCCTCTAAAGTTAGGTTGAAAAACCACAAAGCCACGGCTCGCCAATAGCTCGGACCAGTAATCAAATCCAGCGTAGTCACGAGAGTATGGCCCACCGTGTGGAAGGATTATTGTCGGCGCAGCCGAATCGAATGCTTTAGGTAGGGTTAAATACCCCTCAATTTCAAGGCCGTCACGCGCCTTAAATGATACCCTTTGTTTGCCTAAATAATTGTCACCTGTAATATCTGGATATAAACGTCCTAACCCCGCTAAAGAGCTGGTTTCTCTATCACCAATCAGGTATGTGCCAGAGTCTTGGTCAGAATCGCCATACGCAATGTATTTTTTATTATCCGCACTCATACTTATTACAACAGTGTCATAACTTGGTAATGCGGCTTTAAGTGAACGTTGCAGGAGTTTGCGGTCTTCGTCCCAATAAACTCTCGAGTTATCGAGGTTGGAATGGCTAAAGCCTATGGCTCTGCCGTCATGTGAATAAATGATGCGGCCATCAAAGTCATAATCTGGATCGGAGAAAACGAGCTGAGGTAAAAGCGGGCGCTTAGTAATATCTGCTTTAAAGAGCGCATCTTTACCATTATGAAGTGCGGTTAGGTAAATAATATTTGGATCTTTATCAAATCCAAGAATATGGATAGCTTCTGGGCCACGAGCCTGAAAGGTGTAGAAATCAATTAGGTCCTTCGTCTCGTTATCATAGAGCATGTAATAAGCTTTGATCCCCTCAAACCCGTAACCTATTCTTACATTACCTTGTTGATCGGCTATCCAACTGGAAATTTTACTTCTGCCCCGAACAACCAGTTGACGTCGATCTCTTTTGATATCCAAAAGATAAACACTTGGCTTATTTACGATATCAAAATCTGCTTGTACCAGGACCTTGTTGGGTTGATCTGGTAGTAAACTGATCACGCTATCCTGAAACTGTGCTAAAACTTGGTCACGATAAGGCTGATTGATTTGCTCTAACTTCGCTGATTCATCAGCTAAGTTATATTTAAATAAACGCGATGAGGTATACTTAACACCTCTTTGTACCTCAGTGTAATCAGCGCCGAAAATTAACAATTCGTCTGTTGCCCAGTCATACCAACTTAACGTAATGGTTTTGTTGTCCGTTTTTAGGATATATCTTTTTTTCTGCGTCTTAAGGTCATAAGTCGTTAGAACCAGATCGCCTTCGTAATTTTGTAAATAGGCGACAGCCTTACCACTGGGTGAAAGTGAAACTTTACTCATATTAGGTAGTTGTGCATAACTCTCTACGGGTAACTGGGCTTTAACAGAGATGGTGCAGAGTAGTGCTATGGCAAATAGAATTATATTTTTCATTTTCTGATAGAAGTAGATTATTTTATGTGTCTTTAATTTGGCGACATTATTCCCTATTTACAGGCTAAACGCCAATCTATATGTATAGGTAGATATAATCGTTAGTAATAATTTAGGAAAGGCGAGCACGACAGTTAGATAAATTTTTCTCACCTTAAACAGCAAATGTTGGCACTGCGTAAGCACTAATCAAGGTTTACGCAGATTGAAAGCCAACTTTTAGTCTACTTTGTGTTAATTGAATTTGAGTCGTGGGTTTGGTAATCCGTATAGCCTTGTTCACTACCACCAAATAATGTCTCAGGCTGATGCTTATTCAAGCGCAAATTATGTGCTAGCCTGTGGGGGAGATCAGGGTTAGCGACAAATGGACGGCCAAACCCAATCATATCAGCCCAACCTTCATCAAGAGCTTGTTGGGCGCGCGCTTTCGTATATTTTCCAGCATAGATTAACACGCCATTAAATGCCTCCCTAATTGCATGCTTAAAGCGCCGAGGCATATCTGGCGCATCTTCCCAATCCGCTTCCGCGATGTGTACGTAGCACACGTTGAGCGCATTTAGTTGTTGAATTGCTGCGAGGTATGTCTGCTCAGGGTTTTCATCAACTGTACCATTTAAGGTAGTAAGCGGCGCAAGCCTAACGCCCACTTTGTCACTGCCTATCTCGTCACTCACAGCCGTCACGACCTCACGCAAAAAGCGAATGCGGTTATCAATTGAGCCACCATAGCCATCTGTTCTTTGATTTGAGCAAGAGTCTAAAAATTGATTGATCAAATAACCGTTCGCTGCATGTAGTTCAATTCCGTCGAACCCTGCCTGCATCGCGTTGCGTGCTGCGTGTCGATATTCGTTAATTACATTATTGATGTCTGCTAGGGTCATTGCTCTTGGTGTTTGTGCTTGAATAAAATTAGGTGAATCATTTTCATCGATGAAGACCTTTACACCCCGAGCTTGAATTGCTGAAGCTGAAATTGGCTGAAGCCCACCTGTATTGCTTTGGTGCGATACTCGTCCAACATGCCAAAGCTGCGCAAACATAACGCCGCCTGCATCATGCACTTGTTTTGTGACTTGTTTCCAGCCAGCAACTTGGGCGTCTGAATAGATCCCCGGTGTCCAAGCATACCCCTTACCGAGTTGCGATATTTGTGTCCCTTCACTAATAATTAAACCAGCCGTTGCACGCTGTGCGTAATAGGTTGCCATCAAATTGTTAGGGATATCCCCAGGTTGACTCGCCCGTGAGCGGGTCATAGGTGGCATCACTATACGATTGTTAAGTGTTTTACCTGCTAAATTAATTGACTCAAACAAATCAGCCATTTGGCCTCCTCAACGTTTATTTTCACTATGAGAAGCTTAACGATTTAAAATATTTTCATTAACCGCAATAAATACAAAATATATT
>NZ_JAKEVK010000138.1:0-12163 GCF_022398435.1 Pseudoalteromonas sp. Isolate6
ATACTAAAAGGTAGTAAAGGTGAGATTAATAGAGTGGCACGAGGCCACTTTATTCGTTGATTATTTAATATATTTTGCGAGGTATTTTTTAAATACCGGATCTGACATTGCCAATTGTCGTTGCTCATCCATGATTTCCTTAAGCAAAGACTCTGATGTCAGAGGGTTAGCCAAGACTACACGAAATACGACCGTTGGTTGGCGATCATATTGCTCTGGTGTTAATCGTGTTCGAGAAACAAAAGAGCGGCCTGCTTCACGCTGACGCTTTTGCATGCTTGCAGTAAAACGGTTGAGTGCGGCATAAATATCGATTTTTTCCTGTTCACCCGCCTGTGCGATTACCGCTTTTATTTGCTCAGGCACATAGCGGTAAGTCAGCAAACATAGCTCAGGTTCAGAGATCAGCTCAAAATCGGGGGTTTGTTTAATTAGTTCGGCAAAATACCGCGCCTTTTCAATCCCTTTATCAATAAGCATCTCATAGCCTTGACGGCCAATAACACGCAAACATGCATGCACTAACATCGCCATACCCGGGCGACTCCCCTCTAATGTATGACTTCCCAGATCTTTAGAGCCTTTACGTAAGATGTATTCAGCGTGGTGCTCGATTGCATCAGATGCCGCAGGGTCTTTAAACAACACCATCCCCGCTCCCATAGGCACATACATTTGTTTATGTGCATCTATGGTAATTGAATCTGCTCGCTCCACCCCTTTAAGAAGGTGGCGATTGTTATTTGATAAAAGTGTTGCCCCACCCCAAGCTGCGTCAACATGAAAGTGGCAATTGAGTTCTTCGGCTAAATCGGCCATCTCTTCAAGTGGATCAATATTGCCCGTTTCGGTCGTCCCAGCGACACCAACTAAGGCCAATACTTTTATCCCTTGTGCTTCAAGTTCATGAGCTTTGGCTCGCATGGCATTAACATCGACCTTATTGTTGCAAGCCGTTTTGATTGAAATGAAGTTATCTCGACCAATACCTAAAACATCAGCGGCCTTGCCTAACGAATAATGTCCTCTTTCAGAAACCAATACCGCTAAGCCTCGATAGCCATAATGTAGCATTGCGGCCACAATACCCGATGCGCCAATACCTTTAAATTCACCATCCGCTTTTAATAAACGGTTTCGTGCTATCCAAAGCGCAGTTATATTGGCGATGGTACCACCCGAACAAAAAGCACCGAGTGACGTTTTCGCGCTGTGCATCCATTTATCGTAGAAAGCATCATCACTGCTATAAACCAAGTGATGCATCATTCCCAATACTTGACGCTCGAGCGGAGTAAAAGCTTTTGACGTTTCGATTTTGACTAGGTTCTGATTGAGTCCCACCATCAACTTCGACAGAGGCAACACGAAATGCGGTAAAGCTGAGGTCATATGCCCAATAAAACTTGGGGCTGCGGTATGCACTGAATGGGCAACTAATTGCTCCATGATATCTTGCGCATAGTCAGAGACAAACATCGGCACTTCGGGGATCACCGCCGACTGAAAATCTTTTTCAACTTCGTGCAGAGGCTTTTCAATTGCCGCAATATTCTCATTTAAAAAGCCAGCCAAATTGCTCGAGATTTCTTGCTCGATTCTGCTTAAAGTTGAATCAGGCGCCTCAGGCACAGTAAATATACGCATTAAGCTTTCTTCAGACGCAACGGCGCAACGCTTTGGACCCATCAATACTACCTAAACATCAAACGGTGCAGTAGCTTACCTACCCATTCAAGAGATTGAGTAGATACAAATTGCACAAGAGATTGTGATACATGAAATGGCTAACTTTACTGTAAAGAAAGGGAATTGTCTTCTATTGTCTAGTTAAAATTCATGAAACATTGACAATTTTATTAAAACCCAACGAAAGTTCAGTGAAAAATCCCCAGGTGTTCTAGCGTTTCTATTTTACATTCTCGTCAAAAGTGAGGTATAAAATAGGAACATAGCCCAGCAAAACGGCACATTACCGACTTGCCTGCAACAATGCATTTTATTGATCATTGCTGAGGAAGTTTTTTGCTTTATTTCTTCTCAAGATATCAATTTATGTTGTATTGTTTATATTATGTAACAAAGCAGCGCCAGTTAGGCATTTTATCGTTGCGAAATAACGATATTGTGGATAAAGGATTATCATGAATACGCGGAGCATAGCTCAACCACTCAAAGCCAAGTCTAAACACCATTTAGCAAAAGCGACTCCGCTTTTAGGGTTTACAGGTTATACTTCCCGACTCCCTGTTGCATGGCTTCTATTAGCCTCATTTATCTTTTTAGCTGCTTTATCGATTTATGTAATCGCCAACTATTACGATACACGCCGCGATATCATGGCCAGAATTGACGCACAGCTTGTCAATGCCGCCACCAGCGCAAACGTCATTGTTGGCAAAAAGTATCACCAATCGCCTAATCAGATAACTGCAACTGAGTTTAAGCAAAAAAGCCACGCACTCACCGAGCTTGCCCGTGCTCTAAACGTTGAATACGTCTATACCATGGTGCTAAAGCCACCTTATGTGCATTTTACTGCATCCAGTTACACTCGAGAAGATCTCAAACTCAACCGACTAACACGCTATCAAGACGTTTATACTGAGGCATCCATTACTCTAAAAAGCGCCTTTCATTCCACCGAACCAGTATTTGAAATCGATAAGGACAAATGGGGTCACTTTAAAAGTGTGTTTATTCCCTTCGTGCTGCCCGATGGCACTACTTATATAGCAGGCGCTGACTTGACAATACACGATTTAGAAAGTCGGTTACAAGAAAGTGTGATGGATGCCGCGATTGACGCTAGCTTCTTTTTTGTGATGTTTTTGATTGTCGTAAGCCTGTACTTTATGTATTACAAGAAAACCTTAACAACGGATAGCCGCACCGGGTTTGGCAACCGAATTGCCCTTGAGCAGGCACTTAAGTATTCTAAGTCGCAACACCTTTGCTTGAGCGTAGTGTGGGTAAAAGAGCTTGAAGATATCATTAGCTTCTATGGTACAGAAGTCGGCGATAACGTTATGGCAAAAGTCATGAGCTACTTTATCGAGTTTACTCATCCGTTTGAGGTTTACCGCCTAACCACCTCTAAAATTGCGCTAGTGACCAGTATCGAAAATGGTGAGCATTATTTGGCGAACTTAACGGAGACATTTCCTTGTGCAAAACCCATATACGATGCGCCGCACTTATACGTTAATTTGTGTGCGGGTGTTGCTAAAGGCAATTGCGCGCTGTTGCTTGAGAATGCCTTTCTCGCGCTGCGTCAGGCTCAACAGCAAAATACCCAAGTCTGTTATTTTGATTCTCAGCTGCAAATAAACCCCCAGCAACAATCAAAAAACCTCCATCTCACTCGTTTACTGCAAAGCGCGTGTGAATCAGACCGCATCATTCCCTTTTTTACGCCGCGTAAAGCTTGTCACGACCATGCTGACATTCAGTACCACTGCACGGCACGGGTCCTTAACGAGCGCGGCGCTATCATCGACGCCGAACATTTTTATCCGGTAATGAAGCAGCCTAAACTTCGCGCACAAATTAGCATGAAACTACTTGAGTTATGCGTCACCCGTTTTCGTAAATCAAACCATGCTTGGAGCATGCAATTAAGCCACAGTGAAATCGCGGATGCGGAATATTTTGAATATATCAGCCAGATCCTACGCCGTTACCCACAACCACAGCTCATCACATTTGAGTTTAATGAAACGGATGTACTCAAAAACTTTAGCGATATGAGCTTAATGATGCAGTCGTTAAAAGCAAAAGGTGCAAATGTTGCGGTAACGGGTGTGAATTGCGGTTTCCTTACTATCAACCGGATCTTAAAACTCCCACTGGATGCCATTTGTTTAGAAGCTAGTATTTGTGAAAACTTAGATGAAGATGAGATGCTGCTGAGCTCCATTGAATATCTAGCAAGTCATTGCAATGCCAAGCGGATAGACTTGATTGTACCCTGTGTTGCCACCAGCAAACAGGCAAAACAATTGGAAGCTGCAGGCGTTGCTAGATTGGAAGGGAGCTGGATAGGCAAAGCAAGCGGCCACCTTTAAGCCGCTTTATCAACCTGAAGTGCCGGATTAAATTAAAGTGTTACGACTAGGCGGGTACTTGATTGACCACTTGCCCAATACTTACGTTCAAAGGGCGTAATGGCCTCATCACTTTCATAGGCTTCCACTTCAACATCAACGCCGCTAAGCGCCAAAGCTCTGGCAAACTCTTTGACATAAATATCCCAATTACTGCGCAACTCCAACTTACCACCTAACTTGACGATAAAAGGAAACACCGCGCTACCATGCCAACGTCTTTGAATGTGTTTAGCTTTCGGCCACGGATTGGGATACAGCAAATAATGGTGAGTTGGCTGCCAATCTGCTTCCAGCGCTAATCGCCAAAAGTCATTGAGATCGGCTTGCACCAAAATATATTGGCCTTGCTCCGTTTGTTTATATTCAACGTCGTGTTTATCTAGTCGATGCGCAGACTTGTCTATGCCAATTACCAATGCATCAGGGTGTCGCTTCGCCAAATTTGCTGTACTTTCACCAACACCACAACATGAGTCCAAAATAATCGGTCCATTAAAGGCCTGTACTCGCGCATTAACCTCATCGAAAGCACTTTGTGTATGTGCCGCAATCGGCTTTTTAAACTCAGCGGTTAGATGCTTAGTAACGATTTCATCGAGCTTATCGTGTAGGCCCTGTTGATTAGTGGTGATACTACGAGAGTTTGCTTCTGTCATAACCAGTCATTATTAAGGGGGATTAGTAAGGATTTTACCTGAAATAACACAAGAGCGCTGCAATTGATGGCAGCGCTCATTCTTTATCCTGCGATTAGTGTCTTAGCCCAACACCGCGTTTAATCAAGTGCAGTGACAACCAAAATAGACCACATATAAATACACCTAATACCGTAAAGGCAACACCAATATTAACGTCAGAGACTCCTAAAAAGCCAAAACGGAAGGCATTTACCATATAAATGATCGGATTTATCTGCGACACACCTTGCCAAAACTCCGGCAGTAATGTGATTGAGTAGAATACGCCACCAAGGTAGGTCAGAGGTGTCAGCACAAAAGTCGGAATAATACTAATATCGTCGAAACTGTTGGCAAACACCGCATTGATCAAACCACCTAATGCAAATACGGCTGACGTTAAAATAACCGTAATGATGATAACTGCAAGATTGTGAATTTGAATATCCACGAAAAACAGACTAACGATAGTAACAATAAGTCCGACTAGCATACCTCTCGCCATGCCACCGCCCATATAGCCAAGCACAATAATATAGTTAGGCACGGGTGCCACGAGCAGCTCTTCAATACTCTTTTGAAACTTGGTGGAGTAAAAACTCGAGGCAACATTAGAATAGGAGTTGGTGATCACCGACATCATGATTAAGCCAGGTACAATAAACTCCATGTAGCTAAAGCCCCCCATCTCACCAATGCGCGAGCCAATTAAACTGCCAAATATCACAAAATAAAGTGTCATGGTGATCGCTGGCGGTACTAAGGTTTGCACCCAAATACGTAAAAACCGAATACACTCTTTTATCCAAATACTTTTTAACGCGACGCCATATTTCAACACGATTATGCCCCTCTCCCCTGCTCCAGTAAGCCAACAAACAACTCTTCTAAACGGTTAGCTTTGTTACGCATACTTAATACTTGATTACCTTGCTCTGTGAGCTGTGTGAACACCCCATTGAGCCCTTGCGACTTAGCTACTTCTACCTCAATAGTATGGTCATCAACGGTGGTAAATTGGTAACCATCGAGTGCCACAGGCTGCATGGGCGACTTAAGATCAAGTACAAACGTTTCTTTATCCAACTTTGCAAGTAATGCCTTGATGGTCGTATGCTCAACAATCGTGCCTTTATCAATAATCGCAATATTTCGGCACAGCAGCTCAGCTTCTTCTAAGTAATGCGTTGTGAGTATAATCGTTACTCCTTGCCTATTAATTTCACGTAAAAAGTCCCACATAGAACGGCGTAGCTCAATGTCCACACCAGCCGTAGGTTCATCCAAAATAAGAAGCTTAGGCTCATGCATCAATGCTCTTGCAATCATCAAGCGACGCTTCATACCGCCAGATAGCGTGCGGGCTTGCTTATCTTTTTTCTCAAATAATCCTAGCTGCTTGAGATACTTCTCGGCTCGCTGATGGGCAACGTCTCTTGGCACACCATAATAGCCCGCCTGAGTCACTAGAATTTGGTTTAGCGTCTCGAATTGGCTAAAGTTGAACTCCTGTGGTACTAAACCTAAGTTCGACTTAGCGTCTTCCAGGTGAGTATCAATACTATGACCAAAAACCTCTACACTGCCTTGGGTTTTATTCACCAATGAGGCAATAACGCCTATTGTGGTAGATTTACCCGCTCCATTTGGACCAAGCAACGCAAAGAAATCCCCTTCTTGAACCTCGAGATCAATGCCTTTAACGGCTTCAACGCCGTTACTATAAACTTTTTTTAACCCTTTGATGTTTAGTGCTATTGTCATATTTTATTATTCTCCATAACCCCAGCGTTTAGCTAGGGTATGCTCGATGTTTAGATGATCTAAAATACGGGCCACCATAAAGTCGACCAAGTCGTCGATACTTTGTGGCTGATGATAAAAACCAGGCGCTGCAGGCATGATAGTCACGCCCAAGCGGCTAAGCTTGAGCATGTTTTCAAGATGAATTGGACTAAAGGGCGTCTCGCGCGGCACTAATATTAATTGGCCACGTTCTTTGATCACCACATCGGCTGCACGCTCAAGCAAATTGTCAGATGCCCCAAGCGCAATGGCTGACACGCTTCCTGCGCTACACGGGCACACCACCATCTGCTTTGGAGCGGCCGAACCGGATGCCACAGGGCTAAACCAGTTATCTTTACCAAACACCTGAATTTGCTTATCTTTAGCACAGAAAAGCGCCTGTAGTTGCTCCGTTGCTTTTTGTTCATTACCAGAGAGTTTTAGATTGGACTCAGTATCCAGCACTACTCTGGCTGCGCTCGAGATTAGCACGTAAACTTGATAGTTTAACGACACCAATACCTCGAGTAATCTCAGTCCGTAAGGGGCGCCCGACGCACCGCTAAAGGCCAGCGTAATTGGCCCATTAAATGTTTGTTCTGACATAATGATTACTTTTTCAATGCAGTTAAAAGTTTGTCGTGGATGCCACCAAAACCACCATTACTCATGATCAACACATGCTGGTTTGGTGCTTGATTTGTCACAACCTGTGCGACAATCTCATCTACGCTTGCAAAACACTGACGACCCGCGGCTTCGGCTTGTGCTTTAAGAGACCAAGATAAGCCTTCTGGTTCGAATAGATACACTTCATCTGCCGCATCAAGCGATTGCAATAAGGTTTCTTGGTGAATGCCAAGCTTCATCGTATTTGAGCGCGGCTCTAAAATAGCAATGATAGGTGCATCTCCAACTTTAGCTCTAAGCCCTGCTAGGGTCGTTGCTATTGCTGTAGGGTGATGCGCGAAGTCATCATAGACAGTAACGCCATTGACTTCCCCTTTGACTTCCATACGGCGTTTAGGAGAAATAAATTGCCCTAGCGCTTCGATACTCACCTCAATTGGAATGCCCACATGTCTTGCTGCCGCAATCGCCATCATGGCGTTCTTCACATTATGCACACCAATCGCCTGCCAATTTACTTCGCCTTTTTCTTCGCCTTCAAATAACACCACAAAGCGAGAACCGTCAGCCTTGAGCAGGTTATACGACCATTCTTTGCCAAGCGATTCCTGCTCGCTCCAAAAACCGCGTTCAATAACGTTTTGTAACGCAGCATCATCTGCTGGATATATGGCCTTACCCTGACTGGGTAGCGTGCGAATTAAATGATGAAACTGGGTTTGAATGGCATTTAAATCTGGAAAAATATCAGCGTGATCATATTCGAGATTATTGAGTATTAACGTGCGAGGTAAATAATGGACAAACTTGCTGCGTTTATCGAAAAACGCCGTATCGTATTCGTCGGCTTCGATAACAAAGAATGGCGTATCTGAGGTGCGCGCCGACACACCAAAGTTTTGCACTATGCCACCAATCAAAAAGCCCGGGCGTAATCCTGCGTATTCGAGTAACCACGCTAACATACTTGCTGTGGTTGTTTTGCCATGCGTACCGGCAACCGCCAACACCCATGACTGGCGTAATACATGGTCTTTTAACCATTCAGGGCCCGAGGTATAACACATACCCTTTTCTAAAACATATTCAACGCACGGATTACCACGACTCATGGCATTGCCGATGATCACCACATCAGGCTCAACATCAATGAGTTGCTTAGGGTCGTACCCCTGAGTTAATTCAATACCGAGTGATTCGAGTTGGGTACTCATCGGGGGGTAAACATTGAGATCTGAACCTGTGACTTTGTGCCCCAATGATTGAGCGATGGCTGCGATCCCGCCCATAAAGGTACCGCAAATCCCTAAAATATGTACGTGCATGATGTTAGCGTTCTTTATTATTTCATTGCCGTTTAGATTAACATACTCAGCTTATTGGTGGCTGACTTTATTGTTGAATCTCATGCACCAGTATTATTCTTTATTTTTAGATGGGTGATGTGAGGACGTGTTCAAGGTTTTGTCGCGCTTAAAGATGTGTCGCGCTAAAGCACGACCTACGGTTGGTGGTGCGTGCCATGCAAAAWGGAACGTTGTGGCAAAGGTTTGTCGCGCTAAAGCGCGACCTACGGTTGGTGGTGCGTGCCATGCAAAAAGGAACGTTGTGGCAAAGGTTTGTCGCGCTAAAGCGCGACCTACGGTTGGTGGTGCGTGCCATGCAAAAAGGAACGTTGTGGCAAAGGTTTGTCGCGCTAAAGCGCGACCTACGATGCTGTTGCGGCCGACCACACGCCTTTTTCAATGCCCTGTTTTACCATCAAAGTCAGCGCTTTTTCTATCGCTTGCGTTACACAAATATGCATCGGTTCATTATCGCTAAACCCCGCTTCAGCTTCGGCTAAACGTTTGTAACTCACATAGCGGAAAAAACCAGCCCGAACTTCCATGGATAGCACTTTTTTGCTACTGGCGACGGAGAGCAACACTTGTCCTGTACGAACATCAACTGCGCGCATATAAATGGAGATAACATCCTCACGATAAAGCTCAGATGCACCTATACCAAAATACTCCATCCCCAAACCACCTGTACGGATATTAGAGTCATAGCTGATGATCCCACCTTCTAAAATGATCTTTGCAGTCATTAATGGTGGTAAAGCGCTTGTGTCATTATCATCATTTGCCGCACGGATGATCTTGCGCTCAGTCAGCAGGTTTTGCAGTCCTTCACGCTCTACCGGAATAAACCAATCAGTTTCGTGTAGTGCCTGCATTAAAATTGAATTAGCACCTTGGGTCACCGCTGTTGAAAATGAGCTTACATTATCTTGAGGCTTATATTGCCCAGTTTGGTCACGAAATGAATAAACAGAAACGGGAATTCTACCTTTAGGAGTGGGTAAGTTTTTCAATTCTGCAAAAGTTTCGGTGTCGGTCAACTCAATTGCCACGCTTTGCGAGGGTGGTAACACGCGCGACATGCTGGAACAACCTCCAAGCAGTAACAAAAAAACCAATAAAATTACGCGGAGCATTTAATATCCTCCACCAGCCGATGAGGCAAACCTAGGTACTTCCAGAATGGTTTCCTCACCCGATGCTGTATTCGTTATTCTCACTGTGATTGTGTCGGGTGTGCTGGTGATCACTTGGATTTGATAGTCGCCACTCATAAATGTCGCGTCTTGATTAAAGATACTGTCTTGAATATCTTCACCAAACGCCACATCCGTGATCTCTCTCACCAAACGGTTGAGATAGGTACGCTCAAGCGACTCTTGAAACTTTTCATCATAGGTTTTTTCTATGATTGGCGCTCTGTGCTTATTTTGAGATTGCGCTTTACTCAGTAACATATTGGCGTTTAGCGGGTTACCCCCAAATGCTGGATTAATTGGTTTATAAACGAGTTCCGTCGCTGTCACATTTGCACCAATTAACATTAACCCAGCACACACGATTGTTGTTTTTATTATTGTCATGTTACCACCCACTTGCTGCCAAATCTTCTGAACCACTTTGCTGATATTGCTCTCTTGCCATTGCATCCATAATGGTGAAAATAGCAGTTTCGACTCGCTCATCAACGGAGCCGCCTCTTCTTCCCATTGCTGTCGCGTAGACTGCTCGATTATTCATTAATACCTCAAGTCGAGTGCCGGCTCGAGGTAATACCGTTTCCTTCACTGTAATATTGATCCCAGACGTATTGGGAACATCTCTCCAAAGTTGTGAAAACTGAAAGTAAAATTGGTGTCCAAATCGACTTATACTTTGATCTATGACTAAACCATCAATCTCTACATCTTCTCGAGCACTTAGTGAAGCAGGCAAACAAAGCAAAGCACTCAAGAGTATTATTTTTCTTATCATCGTGGATTACTCACAACTCGAGAGGTATGGAAACTCAATATTTATCTGAATTAAGTAGAGAAAAATGAGAGGCACAGGGCCTCTCATTTATTACTCAATCACTGCTGAGTAATTGTAGCAACGTTGTTGTCACCAACTTGAGTTACGGTAATGTTTTGACCACTACCTGTAATTCCACCTTGGACTAAGTTGCCGTCACCAATTTGGCTTACTGTAAATGCATTATCATCACCGTTAATAATAAATGCCTCTGAGCCCATCCCCATCACAAAGTTGTTACTACCATTTTGTGTGATGTCTAACATATTGCGGCTGCCTTCAAGCATTAAATCGATCGCGTTAAATTCGCCTGATTGCGCAATATCTACTTGGTTTGAACTACTATCAACCACACTGCTCATGGTAAGGGCCACACCATTACCAGTGCCACTTTGTGAAATATCAACGGTATTATCATTACTTGCAAGGCTAACGTCTGGGTAAGAAGACTGTACAATCACCTCGTTCTCAGCCCCAGTCTGAGTAACATCAATATCGTTATCATTACCGTTGAAGTTCGCAACATGTGCAATGTTCGCGTCACCCACTTGAGTCGCTGAGAACTCATTGTTTTCACCAGCAACCCCAAGGTACATCTCGTTGCCATTACCGATTTGCATTGCGGTAAATTCGTTATCATTACCAACAACATCAGCTTGAACTTTATTCTCGTCACCACGCTGCTCAGTCGTCACTTCGTTGTCGTTACCAACTAATAGATCTGATGCAAAGGTGTTAGTTGAGCCTTCCTGATCGATACTAAACTCATTATTGTTTCCAGTAATTTCAAATACGTTAACCGTATTGCTATCACCTTCCGATTGCTCAATCTCAACCTGGTTGTCATCACCAATCACGGTCTCTACAGCAATAACGTTGAAGTTGCCGTTCTGACTCGACTCAATTTCGTTTTCATTCCCTTGTAGGCTAACCACTTTATATTGGTTATATAGACCATTTTGGTCCAAGGTAATTTGGTTCATATCACCTTGTACTGACTCAAGAGTGGCCTCGTTCCACATACCAGCTTGTGTTGCTGATATCTCGTTTTGGCTGCCCTGCATATCAAGGTTGTAAAACCATTGACCACCAGAGCCTTGAGATACCGTAATGGTATTTTGATCGCCATTAATAACATTGATGGCTTCGTTGTTGATCCCAAGGACTCCACTACCTGACTGCTGAACGTCAATCGCATTGTCGTCGCCAGTAACTTCCGTTAATGCGCCGTTTGCTTCACCATCTTGACTATATACTTGGTTATTGTTGTTACCAGTGGTCGTCACAATAGCGACGTTACCAGTACCATTCTGATCGGCCTCAGTAATATTATTGTCGCCAATCGTAGTCACATCTGTCAGGTTAGAAGTACCCAGCTGCACCGAAGCTAACTCGTTACCACCTTGGCTACCTGAAGTTTGTGAGAGTTTGAGTTCGTTACTTGTTCCACTTGCACGCTCCACTTGTGAAAGTGCAGAAGTAGAAAGCGCTTTATTATCTGATTTTGCCTCAGCATGTGCTGTAATTGAATGGGTTAACGCAAGCGCGATAGCGCAACTCACGATAGATTTAGAAAACTTCACACTGTTCTCCTTAGAGA
>NZ_JAKEVK010000139.1:0-12148 GCF_022398435.1 Pseudoalteromonas sp. Isolate6
TTTATAAGAAGCCCACTGCAAAAAATAGTTCAAAACTTGATCTCAATTCCATACATCCCGAACAGATCAGGCTAAACTCAAAATAAGCATATGGATTGAAAAGGAGTAACAGATGACCCAAACCGTAGCTGATTTAATGACCCCAGATCCTTTTGCAGTAATTGCTGAAAATACCTTGCAAGATGCGCATAATTTAATGAAAGAAAAAAACGTTCGTCACATCCCTGTAATTGACGAAGCGGGAGTCTTGGTTGGTATGCTCACGCAAAAAATTATGATCGCCAAGGTAATGGGGATAATGGCAACCTACGGCGCAAATGCGCTTGCAAGAAAAGAAAAGCAAACAAAAGTACGAGATATTATGGCGACCGATTTTGCGAGCGTGCGGCCGGGTCAATCATTACAAGATGTGGTGCGCTTTTTTGTCGATAATCGCCATGGCTGTATGCCTGTGGTGGACGAACAAAACAAATTGGTTGGAATACTGACTTCATCAGACTTTGTGCGGCTCGCAGCGGCACTATTGTCTTAAACGTGGTAATAAACCGAGTGTATTCCGCGGAATACACTCAGCTAACCACATGATTACGCTTTTTCTTGAAGCGTTCTCGCTACGGTTCTCATGCCTAAGGTCGTTGCACCTGCAGCCCATTGACCACCTGCGCTATTTTGGAAAGAAGCTGCAAGGTCGATATGTACCCAACCTTGACCTTCGTTTGGTACAAAGCGAGATAGGAAGCCTGCAGCATTCGATGCACCACCAAAGCCGCCACCTTTTTGTGCTCGGCTGTTAGCTGTATCCGCATAAGGCGATGGACAGTTATTTTGGTGCCACTTTTCAAGAGGTAACGGCCACGCGGCTTCAAATTCGTCACTCGCGTACTGCTGTACATCGCCGACAAGTGCTTTATCTAAGCCAAATAGTGCATTGTACTCTTGACCTACCGCAACGAGCGCAGCGCCCGTTAACGTAGCAGCATCAATGATAAGCTCAGCGCCTGTTTCACCGGCAGCCATCAACCCATCAGCCAATACTAAACGTCCTTCAGCATCGGTATTCACGATTTCCACTGTGGTGCCATTTTTGTAGGTAAGAATATCACCTAACTTATAGGCATGGCCTGAGATAAGGTTCTCAGCACAACATAGGAACAACTTAACACGACGGTCAAAACCACGCTGAATAGCCAGCGCTAAACCAGCCGTTACGGTTGCCGCCCCGCCCATATCACACTTCATCGTAAGCATGCCTTCGCTTGGCTTAATCGAGTAACCACCTGAGTCAAACGTGATCCCTTTACCCACAAGTGCAGCGCTAACTGGAGCGTCATCATTACCCGTCGGATTGTAGTCAAGCTCAAGTAGTACTGGTGGACGCTCACTGCCGCGCCCGACTTCATGAATACCGATCCATTGCTGCTCTAACAACGCGTCGCCTTTAATGATTTGATAGCTAACATGCTCTGGTGCCAATGACTGAATAAACTCAGCCGCTTTCCCAGCAAGACTTTCAGGGTAAATGTCTTCGGCCGTACCGTTGATCATCTGACGCATCCATGTTGCCGACGCTTTTAGTGCATCAAGCTCTTTTAGATCTGATTGGTCGTTGTCAACAAACACCACACCATCTAATGCTTTTGGTGACACAAATCCTTGATAAAAAGCCCATTGAGATTCAGTACACCACAAGTCACCCTCTAGATGAACTTGCTTAATCCCTTGTTGTGCGATGCTACGAGCCGCTTTCTGAATATTCTTCAGCGTTTCGTCTTGTTGTAAATGGATAAAAGCACCGTCCTTTTCAAACGACAATGCAGCACCAGCAGATAAATACTCTGGTTTAGCGTCTTCACTCAGTCGTACAATAAATTTCTCTGACATTCTCTTTTCACTCTTGTGCTTGTAAGTGTGGTTAAGTGTACACTAGCCACTAAATACACCCAACCTAAAGCGACCAATGAAGTTTTCTAGGCAATTACAACAAGCAACCTTGCTCAAACGATATAAACGCTTTCTTGTCGACTTACGCGCCCCAAGTGGTGACGAATTCACCGTACACTGCGCCAATACTGGTAGAATGACCAATTGTGCAGACCCGGGATTTACAGCCTATTATTCCACCAGCGATAACCCTAAGCGAAAGTACATTCATTCGTTGGAGCTGACGCAAGATAATGATGGTCATTTTATTTGTGTAAATACAGCGGTGGCCAATAAAGTGTCTGTTGAGGCCATTGAGCAAGGAAGAATAACGCAATTGCAAGGCTACAAAACACTTCAAACTGAGGTGAAATATGGGGCTGAAAATAGCCGAATTGATATTTTGTTGAGCAACCTCGAAAATGGACAATCCTCGCAATTCTGCTACGTTGAAGTAAAGTCGGTGACGTTGCTCGAGCAACAGCAAGGTTTTTTCCCTGATGCTGAAACCTTAAGAGGTCAAAAACATCTTAGAGAATTAATCCACATTAAACAGCAAGGTCACCGTGCGGTGTTACTGTTTGCCGCGCTCCATACAGGGATTAATTGCGTCAAACCAGCCAGTCATATAGATCAAAGATATGCAGCGTTAGTGAAAGAAGCAATTTCTCATGGGGTAGAAATCATTGCTTACCGAGCGCATATTGACGACAACCAAGTACAATTAATTGAAGAAATTCCTTTTGATTACGCTTGACTTTTTTCATGTCGCCCACATATAGCCGTGATAGTTTTCTCCCCCAAAATAGTTAAACATTGAAAAAGTGGCTGACATTTGCAGCAAAAAAGTGTTTGCTAAGGGGTAAAGATTTTGCTATTTATACCCGCCGGCGAAAGCTGGGGTTATGTATTAAGGATTTAGGAGAATGGTATGCCAGACCAGAAAAAACTAGGGTTATTGGCTCAAGCCGGTGTAGAACCTTATCAAGAAAAGCCAGGCGAAGAATACATGAATGAAGCACAACGTGCTCATTTCAAAGCGATATTAGAAGCATGGCGTGCCGATCTACGTAATGAAGTAGACCGTACTAAGACACACATGCAAGACGAAGCGGCAAACTTTCCTGATCCTGTGGACCGTGCAGCGCAAGAAGAAGAGTTTTCTCTTGAACTGCGTACTCGCGACCGCGAGCGTAAGCTAATCAAGAAAATTGAGAAAACACTTCAACTTATCGAAGATGATGACTTTGGCTTTTGTGAGTCGTGCGGTATTGAAATCGGCATTCGCCGTTTAGAAGCGCGTCCAACAGCTGATCTTTGCGTTGATTGTAAATCTCTCGCAGAAATCAAAGAAAAACAACAAGGCAGAGGATAATCTCAGCCCTGTGTCCCCAAGCTTAAAGCAAACTGGGAGCTATCGCGGTCGATTTGCTCCCTCGCCTTCCGGTCCACTTCATTTCGGCTCTCTTGTAGCCGCCCTGAGTAGCTATTTAGACGCAAAAGCTAATCAAGGTAAATGGCTCGTTCGCATCGAAGACATAGACACACCGCGTGTAGTTATGGGTGCTGCCGACAATATATTAACCACACTTGAAGCATACGGCCTTTACTGGGATGAAAAGGTTGTCTATCAATCACAGCGCCATGCCCTATACCAAGCCTATTTGACGACACTAAAATCAGACTCCCTTGTGTATCCATGTCAATGTACAAGAAAGCAAATTAAAGCAATGGGTGGCTTTTACAATAACCATTGCCGAGCTTTAGCGCTAAGTTGGCAAGATAACGCTTTGCGCCTACGGCAGCGCTGTCCAGTTACTGAATTTAATGATGCAATACAAGGCATGGTTGTCATTCCCTCAGCAATTGCGCATGAAGATTACATCGTTAAACGCCGCGACGGCTTATTTGCTTATCAATTGGTGGTGGTAGTTGACGACATAGAGCAAAAGATTAGTCATATCGTGCGTGGTGCCGATCTGCTAGAACCCACAGCAAGACAAATTAGTTTATTTCGACAGCTCAATCAGCCATTACCTGAGTACGCTCACGTGCCTCTGGCTGTCGCAGAGCCCGGATTTAAGTTATCTAAGCAAAATCATGCTCCAGCTATTGATAACCGCAACCCGCTACCAACCCTTTATGCCGCGCTGCGTTATTTGCATGTGCCGGTTGATTCTCTCCATAATTATCAAGATGTTGACGCATTACTGACTCACGCTATTGATATTTTTAGTCTTGATCACGTTCCTAAAGTACAGGAAATTCAACTAGACTCTCTAGAAAATGGCGATTTTGCTTTTCGTCCACTGTTTTCAAGTACTTCAATTTAGTCTCATTTGAGTATATGATAGCGAGCCTTAAATGCGACCTGTTTTAAGAAAAAAGCAGTGGTTCACAACGACTAGAATAGAAAACTTGATTGCTCAGGAGACGAGTTATTATTTCCAAGCTTGTAAACTTTTGCCGCCAGTTTGTAACTGGAAAAGGCGATGAGACGGTGAAAATGGCCAGCCCGACACCTGCGATAATTCCTCGCAGCGAGCATGGTATATCTCGTAAACAATTTAGCCCTAACGCTATCAAAGTGCTCTATCGCTTAAAAGACGGTGGCTATGATGCCTACCTAGTTGGTGGTTGTATCCGCGATATCATGCTAGGAATAGAGCCTAAAGACTTTGATGTCGTTACCAATGCAACACCTGAACAAATCAAAAAGCTTTTCCGTAACTGTCGCTTAATAGGTCGTCGTTTCCGCCTTGCGCACATTGTTTTTGGACGGGAAATTATTGAAGTTGCCACCATGCGTGGCCATCACCAAAGTGATGACTCTTGTGCCACGACAAGTCAAGCCAGCGAACACGGGCAGCTATTACGCGACAATGTCTACGGCAGTATTGAAGAAGATGCCGAGCGCCGCGACTTTACTATCAATGCGCTATATTATTCGATCAATGACTTTACTCTACGCGACTTTGCGGGTGGTGTTGCTGACATTAAAGCACGTAAAATTGAGTTGATTGGCGATCCTGAAACTCGCTATCGCGAAGATCCGGTACGTATGCTCAGAGCCATCCGCTTTGCAACCAAACTAGATATGGAGATTGCTACCCCGACCCGCACTCCGATTAAAGCACTAGCGCCGTTACTTGGACATATTCCAGCTGCACGCTTGTTCGAAGAAACGCTAAAGCTATTTTTAAATGGTAAAGCGGAAGAAAATTTTCTTCAGATGCGTGAATACGGCTTATTTGCGCAGTTATTCCCAGCGCTCGATAAAATACTAGCACAGCCTGACAATGACTTTGAGCGTCGCTTTATTCAGCAAATGTTTGCCAATACGGATAGCCGTATCAATGCGGATAAAAAAGTAACCCCTGCATTTATCTATGCAGCGCTTTTATGGTTCCCTATTTTAGCTAAGAGCGAAGCGCTTGTGGCCGAAGGTATGAATGAATATGATGCCTTTATGCAAGCCATTAATCACGTCCTTGCTGAAAATGCTAAACATGTTGCGGTACCTAAACGCTTTACTTTAGGTGCCCGAGATATCTGGCATATTCAACAACGCCTAGATAAACGTTCAGGCCAGCGTGCATATCGCCTAAGCTTGCAGCCGAGATTCAAAGCCTCATATGATTTCCTATTATTGCGTGTTGAAAGTGGTGAGCAAGAGCAAGAAGAACTTGCAGCTTGGTGGACTGACTACCTCAAGAATGACGTCACCGGCCAAAAAGACATGGTTCGCAACTTAGGTAACCAAAGCAAACCTAAGCGTCGTTATAATAGACGTAAGCCAAAAAGAAAACCGAAAGAAGATTAAATGAATATTGCGTACATTGGATTGGGTGCAAACCTATCCGAGCCGATGGCACAAATACAGCGAGCACTCGATGTGCTCGCCGCCCATCCAGACCTCTCGCTTGTCCAGCACTCTAGCCTGTATGGCTCAAAACCTATGGGCCCTCAAGATCAACCTGATTATGTGAATGCCGTAGCAAAACTAGCAACATCATTAACAGCAGAGTCTTTACTCGATGTATTGCAACAAATAGAGCTTGAACATGGTCGTGTACGCAAAGCCGAGCGCTGGGGACCGCGCACGCTCGATTTAGATATTCTGCTTTTTAATACCGACACCATTCACAGTGATAGGCTTACGGTGCCACACTACGGCTTGAAAGAAAGAGAATTTGTCGTCTATCCACTATTAGAGATAGCGCCAGAACTCAAATTACCTGATGGCACTGAGCTTGGCTCTTTATCACAGCACTTACCACTTAACGGATTAGCAATCCTCTAATAAACCAATTCAAGGGGTTTACCATGGCAAAAATTTCCGTCTCAACACTTGCCAAAATGAAGCGTGAAGGAACAAAAATAACCGCTCTCACCGCTTACGATGCAAGTTTTGCAAAGTTATTTCACGACAATGGCGTAGATGTCATCTTAGTAGGTGATTCTCTGGGTATGGTTTTACAAGGTGGTGAAGACACTTTAGCCGTTACCACGGATGACATTGCCTATCATACCCGTTGTGTACGAGCTGGTAGTAAAGAGCTATTCGTTATCGCCGATATGCCTTTTATGAGCTACTCAGATCCACAGTCAGCCTGTCAGAATGCGGCTACCTTGATGCGCTCTGGTGCAAACATGGTAAAGCTGGAAGGTGGTGAATGGCTCTACGACAGCATTGCACTGCTTACCCAACAAGGGATCCCAGTTTGTGGCCATTTAGGGTTAACACCACAATCAGTGCACGTGTTTGGTGGCTTTAAAATTCAAGGTCGTGAAGAAGCACAGGCACAAAAGATGATAGCCGATGCACAAGCGTTAGAACGTGCTGGTGCACAAATGATCGTGATTGAATGTGTGCCTTCGGCATTGGCTAAACGCATTACCGATGCCGTGACAATTCCGGTTATTGGTATTGGCGCAGGTAAAGAGACCGATGGCCAAATTTTGGTTATGCATGACTTGGTTGGTATTTCCGCAGGCTATATTCCTAAATTTTCTAAGAACTTCCTGCTAGAAACTGGCAACATGCCAGATGCGGTGAAAAAGTTTTGTGCAGACGTGCAATCAGGTGACTTCCCGGGTCCTGATCACGAATTTAATTAAATTTGCGATGAGTGATGCTTATCGCTGAGTCTGATCCAAGCATTTTGTTTGGGTTGGTATTGTTATTATTAGTTAGAGTACAACATGCAATCAGTTACTGAGATTAAATCGTTACGAAGCCAGATTAAAGCTTGGCGCCAACAAGGGTTGAGCATTGCCTTCGTACCAACGATGGGCAACCTTCACCGTGGTCATTTTTCTTTAGTAGAAAAAGCGAAAACCCTAGCGGATAAAGTCGTTGTCAGTATCTTTGTAAATCCAATGCAATTTGGTGCGAACGAAGACCTCGACAGCTACCCACGTACGCTCGATCAAGATAAGCAGGGCCTTGCAGAATTAGAAACCGATATTGTGTTTACGCCTACCGTTGAGACCATATATCCTAACGGCCTAAATGCGCAAAGTTTTGTTGATGTACCAGGAGTATCAGAAGGACATTGTGGTGGCACACGCCCAGGACACTTTCGTGGCGTTGCAACGGTTGTCACTAAACTGTTTAACTTAGTACAACCTGATTTTGCCTGCTTTGGTGAAAAAGACTTTCAACAGTTACAGGTCATCAAAACAATGGTGAAAGACTTGTCTATTCCTGTTGAAGTGATTGGTGTTGCGACTCAAAGAGAAGTTTCTGGACTGGCGATGAGCTCACGTAATGGTTACCTCTCTGAATCTGAAAAAGATACTGCTAAAGTACTTTTTCAAGCGCTAAAAGCAGCAGCTGGCGCTATAGAGAATGGCGAAAAAGATTTTTCGAAGGTAACAAAAAATGCAACAGAAATGCTGCATAATGCCGGATTAAAGTTGGATTATTTTAACATTTGTCAAAAAGATAGCTTGAAACCTGCTACACTCGAAGATAATCAACTCGTCATTCTTGCCGCAGCTTTTCTCGGCAAAGTCAGACTGATTGATAATATTCAAGTCACGGTCTAAGGAATAATAATGAAAATTGCGTTCGCCTTATTAGTATTTTCTACCACCCTATTGGGGTGCAGTAACTCTATCTCACCTGAGTTGAACCAGTGTGCACAGCAGAATTATCAATGCGAACGCAGCTGTGAGATGCAAAACACACCAGAGACAATGTCTTTACAGATATGCACTGATAAATGTATTGAGCAGTATAATGCCTGCAAAGTACAGGCTGAAAAAATTACCGAGAGCAAACGATAGTTTGCTCTTATTTTAGCAACCAGCTCCCTTGCGATCCCTTTAAATACAAATACTTCCCAACTCCCACCATTATTTTTTATTCTCTCATTTGGAATATTTTGCGATATAATAAACTGGTCTGATGAGATAGACCTACAACACCAACTTAAGTTGGCTCACGACTTGATTTCTTAAACAATGCAAGCAGTGAGTACTAACTTTTCTTAATAACTTGTTATTTCTGGTTTTTATTCTAATCTCTAAGACAAAAGTAACACGATTGTTGAGCTCGGTATCAGCACTTTTAATGCGTGTTACAGACACGACTCTTTGCAAAGAAAATGGGAATCAATATGAAAAAGTCAGCAATTGCTTTAGCGATAGCGCTTGGGACAGTGAGTTTTCACAGCGCCGCTGAAATCAGAATTAATGGTTTTGCTTCCATTATTGGTGGTCAAACGCTAGATAGTGACGACACACTATATGGCTATGACAATGATTTTGATATGGAGAATCGTAGCTTATTCGCCCTACAACTTTCCGCCGATCTACAAGAAAGTCTAACTGCCACAGCACAGATCGTGGGCCGTGGTCAGAATGACTTTGATGCCGAGTTTGAATGGGCATACTTAACTTATGCGATTTCAGATGCTTCACAGATAAGCGCAGGTAAAATGCGTATACCATTCTATCGCTACTCTGACTTTTTAGATGTGGGCTATGCATACCGCTGGGTTAAACCACCTCAATCTGTATATAACCTAAGCTTTAGCACCTATAACGGATTGAGTTATATCCATAACTCAACATTAGGGGAGTGGGAAAGCACTGTACAGCTAGCATTAGGCAGCGTAGATGACGACATTGTTGCTATTACCTACTCAGATGAAGCTGAGTTAAACAACACAGTAGGCATAAACTGGACACTAAGCAGAGATTGGTTCAGTATGCGTGCGGCCTACTTTGCTACCGAAGCGAGCATTAGCGCAGCTAATAGCCCTGAACTATCGGGATTATTGGCAGGGTTGACTGGCTATGGGCTAACTCAACAAGCGGATGATATTGCTGTCGATAAAGATGATGCTTACTTTGCCGCAATTGGTATTGCTATCGACTACAACGATGTCTTGTTCGACGCAGAATACACCCAGTTTGAAGTGGATAACAGTATACTTGCTAAACAACAGCAGTATTACGCTTCACTCGGTTACCGTATTGATGCATGGACTGTCCACCTAACCTACGAACACAATGAAGACAAGAATGAGAACGACGAGTTTAACTCTGTCCCACTCACCATCACCGCTCCAAATGGCGTAACCATTCCCGTCACGACCGATCCAACCAATCCAAATGCACCTTATTTAAGAACTCTTGTTAATGGTGCGCTTGCAGGCGCTCGTGCAGAGTCTGAAACATGGAGTATTGGTGCACGTTATGACTTCCATCCATCAGCAGCATTCAAAATTGAACTAAACCAATTCGATAACACGTTGACAGATCAAAAAGTTGAGCTGTTGAGCTTCGGTATCGATTTAGTATTCTAACGGAGGCTAATATGATTAAAAAAATACTGAGCTTAGGGCTACTGTTAGCCAGCCAGGTAGCTTTAGCAGATATTGCTGTTATCGTGAACTCAGCCAATGCATCTGCTGTTGATGACGGTACTATCAAAAAATTATTCCTAGGCAAAAGCAAATCATTTGCCGATGGTAATAGTGCGACCCCTGTGAATCAGGATGGTAATGCTGTATTTGACGAGTTTAACGACAAAGTGATTGGTAAATCTAGCTCTCAGCTAAATGCCCATTGGTCTAAATTAGTATTCACTGGTAAGGGAACACCTCCGAAGAAGCTAGATAGCGATCAAGCGGTAATCGATTTTGTTTCGAGCAATGCAGACGCAATTGGTTATATTGACGCAAGTAAAGTAACCGATGCCGTCAAAGTGATAGGTAAATACTAGGGCCTTTGACCTTTGCTGTTTAATTTTTGTTCTTCTGAGTGGGTTTTGGTCGCGACGCTCGACTTGCCGTCTAGTGATCTAGGTAAAAGTTGAGCAACAATGAACAAAGCGCACTCAGGTGAAACCAAAGGGCAGCGCTTGATTGGTATTTTCACTGTGTTCTCGCCTGACTCACATAGAATGACTATGCTACGCAGGCTCTGCCTTGTATAAATACCAATCAAACTGCTGCAAAAGCAAACTTGAAAGATAAACAGGCCCTAATATTCCTTATCAAATAAAAACAGCCACTTAATGTGGCTGTTTTTATTTATCGTTTAAAAATTAAAGCATTAGACTCTAAATTTTGAGGTTGCATCTTTCAAGTTATCGGACAATACATGAAGATTCTCAGCAACGTCTTGTACTTCATTCAACGCTTGCATTGTGTCTTGGAAAGACTGGTGCATAGATGTCACATTGTTTACCACCATCGCAGCTACCGAGGTCTGCTCTTCCGTTGCCGCAGCAATTTGACCATTCATGCTATTTATTGACAAGATTTGTGCTGCTATCTGCTCAATCGACTGTCCGGTTTGTGCTGCAGCTTCCGCGTTATTAATTGCCATACTGCTTGCACTTGTCATTGCTTTCACCGCTTGGTTTGCCGCTTCTGTTAACACATTTAAAAGTTCTCTTATCTCATTGGTCGACTTTGCTGTTCTTGAGGCTAATTCGCGGACTTCATCAGCAACCACAGCAAAACCTCGACCTTGCTCACCAGCACGAGCCGCCTCAATCGCAGCATTTAAAGCAAGTAAATTGGTTTGCTCTGCAATTGATGTGATCACATTTAAGATTTGCGTCACGTTCTGTGTATCATCAGCTAGCTTATTGATCGTCTCTGCTGCATGATTAATTTCTTCACTTAACGCTTGTGATTCGTTAACTGACACCTGAATTTGGCGCTTACTCTGCTCAACTTCTTGTTCGGCCAGCTGGGCAGCATCTGATGCCTGTGACGCCGAGTGAGAGATATCACCCACACTTAACCGCATTTCTTCCATAGATTGACGTACCACTTCCGCGTCATGCGTTTGTTGCTTAGTTGCCCCTTCAGCTTTTTCCATGCCCTGAACAAGACGGCTTGAGTCTTTCATCAAAGGCTCGACGACACTCATGACCTCGACAACCGCCCCTTTTAGTAAAGCAACAAACTCATTGAAGTTTATGGATACTTGGCCAATTTCATCGTGAGAGCGCACATTGAGCGTGGTGGACAAAGAACCCTGCCCTTGCGCTAGCAGTTTCAGATTTTGCGCCGCATCCTTAGCGGAGTTGCCAATACCTCTTGCAATCACAACCGCTAAGAAAACCAGAACAAGTAAAGAAATAACAGCCACAATCAGCATTATCGTGAGCGCATTTGCTGAACGTGCTTCAGTGTTTTGTAGCAGTTCGACAAAGCGGTCGTTCGCGTTTGCTTTCGCCTTGGTAAAATCTGCGACTAGGCCTTCGTAGATTTCAGTTTTCTTTTTGGCATCTTCTTGAATACGGGAAAAGTCAGCTGTACCATCAATCATTCCCCCTGCAATTTGTTGCGCAATTTTGCCGTACTGCACAAGCTCGTCGCTATTATCTGAAGGCATAAAGCCGCTTTGTACCGACTCAATTTTTTGCAGGTTCGCTTGAATTTGCTGCTGATATTCTTTTGCTTTATCTAGCAACTCTGCATCCCCGAAGGTTACAGCTTGAGTGAATAGCTCATCTAAATTCTGCAGCTTATTTGCATTTTCTGTGGCGAGGTTAAGAATTTTATATGTCTGCTCCTCTAATTCATTTAATGCCCGTTGATTTGAACTAATAGCGTTGTAATTAACAAACACGATAACCACAAAAGCGACAACCGCAACGAGCGTAATGGCGTGGATCTTTTTGGTAATACTAAGATCAGCAAAAGCAGTACCTAGACTCATATATACACCTTTTGAAGTAAGACGAGTTCATTAT
>NZ_JAKEVK010000014.1:0-48698 GCF_022398435.1 Pseudoalteromonas sp. Isolate6
ATGTAATACCAATTTGTCTTAATACTTGCTCAATTTGAAGGAGCAAATCTGACGCTAACAGCGTTAAAAACTTTTTATTTAGAACACTAAATAAAAAATTTTCGCCTTGCCTACATGGATGCAGGTACTTTGGCGTGAGCAGGATGCGGAAGCGGTGTTATCAACTAGATTTTATCGCCTAAAAGTAGACCACTTAATTAATCAAGTTGGTATAAAATTCGTAGTGGTTCTAATGCCACTATCTAAGTATCGTTCAAAAACAAATAGTTAGGAGTTATTATGGAGCTTTCAGCGTTAACCGCTATCTCTCCAGTGGATGGTCGCTATGGTAGCAAGACCAAAGAACTGAGAAGCATCTTCAGTGAATTTGGCTTGATCAAATACCGCGTCATCGTAGAAGTTCGTTGGCTACAAGCGCTAGCGAGCAGCGACGCCATTACAGAAGTACCTGCTTTCAGCGATGAAGCCAACGCACTTCTTGACAGCATTGTTGAAAACTTCAGCGAAGCAGACGCAGCACGCGTAAAAGAGATTGAGCGCACCACTAACCACGACGTTAAAGCTGTAGAATACCTTCTTAAAGAAAAAGTAGCTGACAATGCCGAGCTAAACGCAGTCAATGAATTTATTCATTTTGCATGTACCTCTGAGGACATCAATAACCTTTCTCATGGCCTAATGCTCACCGAAGCGCGTGACACGGTATTACTGCCATACTGTGACGAGCTACTGAGCGCAATCAAAGACAAAGCGATTGAGTATAAGTCAATTCCAATGATGACTCGTACACACGGCCAACCTGCTTCACCATCAACCATGGGTAAAGAGTTTGCAAACGTGTATGTTCGCCTGCAACGTCAACGTCAGCAAATCGCTAACGTACAAATGCTGGGTAAAATCAATGGTGCCGTTGGCAACTATAATGCTCACCTAAGCGCTTATCCAGATTACGATTGGCATGCACACAGTGAACGTTTTGTATCAAGCCTAGGTTTGACTTGGAACCCATTCACAACGCAAATCGAACCGCATGACTATATCGCTGAGCTATTTGATGCGATTGCACGCTTCAATACTATCTTAATTGATTTTGACCGTGACGTTTGGGGTTATATCGCGCTAAACCACTTCAAGCAAAAAACCATTGCTGGTGAGATTGGTTCTTCAACAATGCCTCACAAAGTTAACCCTATCGACTTTGAAAACTCTGAAGGTAACCTTGGCATTGCTAACGCTATCTTTGCCCATCTTGCACAAAAGCTACCTGTTTCACGCTGGCAACGTGACCTAACTGACTCAACCGTTTTACGTAATTTAGGTGTTGGTATGGGTTATGCGCTTATCGCGTATCAAGCTACGCTTAAAGGTGTCAGCAAGTTAGAAGTTAATGCTGAGCGTTTACTTGCTGAGCTAGATGATAACTGGGAACTACTAGCAGAGCCAATCCAAACGGTAATGCGTAAGTACGGTATCGAAAAGCCATATGAAAAGCTAAAAGATCTTACTCGTGGTAAACGCGTAAACAAAGAAATCATGGCTGAGTTCATCGATAACTTAGACTTGCCAAATGAAGTAAAAGCACAAATGAAAGAAATGACGCCAGCAAACTATATCGGTCGTGCTGAAGCGTTCATTGACGAACTAAACTAAGTATAAAGCGACACCAGCTTTTTACTACTTGGTATAGAATAAGCGAAAGAGTGCACTCTTTCGCTTTTTTATTACTGGAATTTCCCTATGTATCAACTGCAAATTAATGACCTTACCTTCGAACAATTTCTTGCCCAGTATTGGCAAAAAAAGCCATTACTCATCAAACAAGGATTCCGAGACTTTGAAGACCCAATTGAGCCAGAAGAACTTGCCGGCCTTGCAACTGAAGAATGCATAGAATCTCGAATTGTTACTAATCATAATGATAACTGGGAAGCCCATCACGGCCCTTTTGAACAATTTGATTTACTCACCGATAGTAACAGCACGCTATTGGTTCAAGCCGTTGATCACTGGCACCCACAAGCCGCGGAGTTAATAGAAGCATTTAGATTCATACCAAATTGGCGCATAGACGATTTGATGATTAGCTTTTCGACTCCTGGTGGCGGTGTCGGTCCACACCTAGATCAATATGATGTCTTTATAATTCAAGGGCAAGGTAAACGTCACTGGAGAGTTGGTGAACGCGATAATGGCCTAAAGCAATTTGCACGCAATAAGAGTTTACTACAAGTAGAGCAATTCGAAGCAGTTATTGATGCGGTTCTTGAACCCGGTGATATCTTATATATTCCACCAGCTTGTCCTCACGAAGGTTACGCGGTTGAAGATGCTTTAAACTATTCGGTTGGTTTTAGAGCGCCTGATCAAAAAGATTTGCTTTCTAGCTTTGCTGACCACATCATTGATGTGGAAGCTGGAAAACGCCGTTTTAGCGACCCAGAATTACAACTCAGAGCGTCTATAGGCGAAGTGACCTGCGACGACCAACAGCAAATTAAGTCTCTTCTCAGCGCTTTAATTGAAGATAAGGCGCTATATAGCCAATGGCTTGGAAAAACACTCAGCGAACCAAAACATGAAATGGATCTAGCGCCATTAGACCCCGCTATTGACTCCCAAGCGCTTTTTGAAATTGCCAGAGAAAACCCATTGATTTATCGCGCAGGTGGGGTACGTGCCATTTACCAAATCGTTGACGATCATATTTTGTTCAGTGTTAATGGTGAAAACTATGAATTAGACCATCATTGTTTAGATGCCGTAAAGCAGCTAACCGATCAAGTTGTGTTTGAGTTTAATGCAATAATTCCTGCATTAAATAGTTTGGAATTTAAACAAACGTTAACTAAACTGATAAATGATGGGACCTACTTCATTGAAGACAGCGATCCAGCCGATGCTGACTTCGATGAGGGCTGGGAGTAGAGCCTGTTAGAACAAGATAGTCGCGTTCACAAAAATAACAATATGCCGCGAAAGCTTTGTGATTCATGGCTTTCGCAAGCTCTAGCTTGTCGCTAAACAGGGAATGCAGGTGTAATCTGTAGATGGGGGCAGTATGAGTTACAAGATCAGAAGAGTGAATTGGCAAACCAAAAAATTGGAGCTTAAGGCAATACGCGAGCGCGTATTTGTGTATGAACTTCATATTCCCAAAGAAGTTGAGTTTGATCAGCAAGATATTACTGCCGAGCACTTAATCATTATTGATGATTTGGATGGACCCGTGGGCACAGGGAGGCTTTGTGAAGACGGACTATTAAGTCGCATTGCTATATTCAAATCTCACCGTAATCGTGCTGCCTATGCTTCATTGATCGGGGGACTTGTCGATATCGCAAAAGACAAAGGCTTTGAGACCGTCTTTATTCAATGTATTTTGGATGAGGTGCCTGAATTTTTACAGTCAGGGTTTTCTGCACATGGGCATGTATTCATGGAAGCAGGCATTCCGAGACAGCGCTTGAAATGCCCTATTCAATCACTTAAAACCGACCCATTTACGATGCTTCATTAGCCCAAAGCTCATCTTTAGAGAAAAGCTCGTATAATCCGTGAGCTCGATTTACTAAGAGATTAGCAAACTGGGCTTGTGTCTTGTCTACTGGTTTTGCAGAAATGATCTCTTCCGCTTTCATTTGCCAGTGGAACGAAAAGTAACGCAAAGCTTCACGCGGTGTCGCTGCGGCAGATGCCTCAATATGGTCCGTCGGTAAGTTACCTGTGATAACCCAATACTTCTTGCCGTTTTGACCTTTAATTTTCCAAAGTGCAACCATTGGCTCAATATAGCGACACTCTTTTTCAAGAATACTTTGCGGTAGCACCCCTTTATCCGCGAGATGTTTTTGTGCAGCTTGCACGCAGCTACGTTGCCATTGTATTGACCTTTGGTGTTGCTGTTCTGGTGTTAACGCCTCTTGCTGCGGTCGGTTTTGTTCTTCACTCATTGTTCACCCTTTTCTTCTTTTTAGATTACCGAAAAGCATTTTACTCTATCGTTATTTACGCGGTGCGTTACATAGCAAATTATTCAGCAAATCGGTTTTGATTCCTATACACCAAGCACTCAAACGCTTGCGAAGTTACCTGATACTAAGCTTTTGCAGTCATCACGGCAATAAGAACTAAGGAACTTTGCGTTTATATGATTAATTACTGAGCTGTAAGTTTCGAGAAAGTTTCTTTTTATATTCTAGCCACATCAACATGATTACTTAAACTCAAGGAATACTGACTATGGCTAGATTACTATTAACGATCACTACTTCTCTTTCATTCTTTTGTTGTTCGTCAGCGTTTGCTGAACAGCAACCCCAATCAGAAGCGCTAAAATGGGGGATCGGCGGCGCTATTATTACTCAGGACCAAGGTTATATAGATATTGGAAATGAAACAGAGTTTGTACCGGCCATCGCCATACAATATGGCGACTTCAACCTACTAGGGCCAAGAGCAACCTATAAACTATATCAAGCCGAACAATTTGAAATCAGTGTGGGTGCTCAATTACGGTTAGATGGATTCGAGGCAGCTGATAGCAAGTTCTATACTGGCATGGAAGACAGAGATATGAGTTTCGATGCTGGATTTGAAGCAGAATATGATACTAGCTTTGGTGAATTTGGATTCGATTTCATGCATGACGTGAGTAGTACACACAAAGGCTATGAAGCCAGCGTAAGCTATGGTGTACCATTTAGATTTGCTGACGGCAGAGTATACCCGTATATCGCTGCGAACTTTCAAAGTGAAGACCTTGTTGATTATTACTATGGTGTCAGAGTAAACGAAGCATTAAGTTCTCGACCCTATTACCTTGGTGAATCCAGCACTGCACTCGAAGTCGGTATTCAAAGCGATTGGTATTTTGGTAAACATCATATGCTTAAAGCTGATGTTAGTTACACCAGTTACGGTGATGAAATAAAAGATTCTCCCCTTATTGATGCTTCTGGTAACGTACAAGTTTTGCTTGGGTATGTGTATGTTTTTTAGACTAGCAATAATAACGATCACCTTAACGCTTCAGGGCTGCAGTGATCCTTCAAACCTAGAGACTACTGCAGAAAAACGCTCAACGACGCTTATTTCAGTACCTGTAGAGTTAGCTACAACTATTCCGACGAAGCATTTTTATAGTCGTATCACAGGTAGTGATGTTGTCTATGTTGCTTCACTGTCACAAGGGAGAATTGAGTCTTTATATGCCTATTCGGGTCAATTAGTTAAAAAAGGAGACGTGCTAGCGTCCCTCTATTCTCCAAGACTTAGCGCTCAGCTGCGTGAAAAACAAGCGTTACTAGCCAGTTCTAAACGTACTGAGCAAAAGACGCAGATTGATTTCGACCGAGCTAAAAAGCTCTTTACGGAGAAGCTTATAGCAAATTCTGCGCTTGAGTCCGCAAGGCTTGCGTTTAATATTGCAACCCAGCAAGTCCAAGCAGCACAAGCTCAGGTTGAAGAGGCAAAAAATGCACTGAATGAGAACAAAATATTCGCTCGAAAGGAAGGTATCGTCACCAATATTTACGCTCGTTCAGGTGATGTCGTCTCTGCAGGACAGCCAATTTTCCAACTCCAGACATTATCTACGCTAAAGGCTGAATTTCAGCTCCCTGAACAAGAATTTATTGCTTTACAACTTAACCAAACCGTTCGCATAGCCATTCCTTCGCCAAGCAAAAGCCTAAGCGGTAAAATTATAGAGAAAGGTTTACCCTCTAATGCCGTTGGTAAGCTTTTTAAACTTATCGTCGATTTGGAAGTGAGTGACTCTGAACTAGTTGGCCTGCATAGTCGTCTTGAGCTCCCTATCACCAATACACCACTCTATAAAGTGCCAAGCAACGCAATCCACTATGATGCCTTGGGGCAAGCCTATGTGCTGGTTACTGAACCCAAGGTCCAAAGACGCGATGTGACTATTTTTGACAATGATGATAACCAAGTCATAGTCACAGCACCAAAACTGATGGGTAAAAACGTGCTCATCACATCGGAGGCCAAGTTAAATTTTAACTTGGCGCTATTGGAAGGTGAGTCTCATGAACAAAAGTAGAAGCTTATTAGTCCTATTCTCGCACTTTGTATTTAACCGACTTCAGCAGCGCTTATTTACAAGCATTACTGGCAGACCTATCAATAGGTTACAGGAGGAAGTTTATGGATAAGCTTCTCCCATCTAATTATTTCACTCCACGTCTAGTACTCGGGCTAACTCTGCTGCTTGTATTCACAGGTATTGTAGGCTGGTTTAAAGCAAAAAGTCAGGAGGACCCCAGCTTTCTCTATCGAAATGGCTTTATTCAAATTGTAAATCCAAGTGCTAGTGTCACTCAACTCAATGATGTCGTTGTTAAGCCACTTGAGCGACGTTTAGCAAAAATTGATGAGATTAATACCATACACGCACGGATAAAAACAGGAAGTGCCGTTATCGATATCGAGCTTAAAGAGCAAGTGTATAATACCGCTTTAGTTTGGCAACGCATCAAAGATGAAGTAGCACCACTGGGTGCAAGCTTAGCTGATAGCCAATTCTATGTAGTAGATCGAGCACAAGATACTCAAGGGATAGTCTTAACCGTGCGCACGGGAAAAGGATTAACAGCAGATAGGAAGCTCGCCCTCGAAGTACGTGATGAGCTTGAGTATCTCGACGTTGTGAGAAGTGCCTCGCTAGTAGGCGACCCCGGGCTTGAATTGGCTATTTTCTATTCTCAAGAGCGAATGCTCGCTTTTGGCCTCTCGCCAGCAGAGATTGCAAAACAGCTACGGGATGCCAATCAGCAAGATAGCCTTGGCGTATTGTCGCAAAATCTAAGTGCGCTATCGCTATTGCCTGTCAATCACCTGCGTAACGACGCTCAATTAAAAGACGTACAAATAACAACGCCTGACGGGTCAAAAATCCCACTCAGCACTATCGCTGATATTGGCTACCGGACTGCCCCAACTTCAAGCGAGCAATTTTGGCAAAATGGTCAACGAGTCATCGGTATTGCATTATCTCTACCGCCCAACAAACATAATATCGCTAACGCAGGGGATACTATCAAACAAGCTATTGCCGACATTAATGCACGATTTACAGATGCTCCCATTAAAATTGAGATTTTCCAGCCCGACTGGTCTCAAAAACGCCGTGAAGGATTAGTAAACTCTCTAATTCAAAGCTGTATCGCTATTTGCGTTGTTTTATTACTATTCCTTTCGGTACAAAGTGCGATTGTTATCAGTTTAACCGTACCCGCTATCGTGTTTTCTTCACTTGCGTTATTTATTACTTTCGATGGCGTTATTCACCAAATGACCATTGCCGGCTTGGTACTCTCATTAGGCTTGATGGTTGATAATTGCATTATCGTAGCTGAACGCTTGAGCTATTTACGCAGCAAAGGGTTTACGATGAGATCTTCCTTGGCGCACTCTGTGAACGAATTGAAAAAACCGCTTGCCGCGGCAACAATGACTACTATCGCAGCCTTCGTTCCCATGCTGTTGGCAAAAGGCAGTGTCGCTGATTTCATTGCTACTATTCCAGTGCTCGTTATCATCTGCATCTTATTGAGTTATGTTGCAGCACTACTACTGCTTCCTGTACTGTTTGTTTATTTCCCTATTTCCATCCCTTGGCTAGAAATGTGGCAGGAAACCGTTACTCAGAAGCTTTCAACATTTGGCTATCAGCTAGCTCATAAAACATTACAACATCCCGTATACACGATTGTGGCCGCTACTGCCATGCTATGCACTTTACTTTCGCTACCCAATGCCAACGGCAAGTTCTTCCCAAATGCTAACCGCAATCAGATTTATATTGACGTCCAATTGCCGTTAGCTAGCCACATAGAAGCTACAACCAAGACAGCAAATCAAATCGCCGAGTATGCCCTTCAGTATCCTGAAGTCAGCGAAGCGATGGTATTTAGCGGCTTTTCAGGTCCAAGGTTCTACTATAACCTTGCGCAAAAACCAAATGAATCCCATATTGCTCGAGTTGTATTAACGCTGCAGGATGATGTTAACCCGCCTGAATTTTCGCGCTTCATCGATAGTAATTTAAACAAGCAATTTCCTGAAATCTTAATCAACGCCCGTGAGCTCGGGCAAGGACCTCCTATTGAAAGCCCGATTGAGTTGAGGTTGAGTGGCAATGACCGCAATGCTCTATTCGCAAGCGCTGAAGCTATGCTTATGCACCTCAGACAGCACCCTAAAATCACCTCCCCATATCGTAATTATAGTTTGGGCGCTCCTACCATTAACTTAGAAGCTCAGCAACTTACCTTATCAGCCTTGGGTTTAGCACGCAGCGATATTGCCGAATATATCGCATGGCGTAGCTCTGGATTAAAAGTAACAACTCTTGATTATAATTTCGAACCGATAGATTTGATGATTGTTGACACTACTTCTAATCAAAGTAGTACTGATATTTTAAATACTCAAATCATGCTACCCAACCAACTAAGCATCCCCCTATTTGCAGTGTTGAATGCCGAGGTTATTGGCACACCACCATTTATTGAAAGGCGCGATGGCAAGTTTGTAATGTCTATAAAAGCGGATGTCGCTATGGGAAGTGACGAAGAAGAAATCCTCGAAGCGTTACAACCGACCTTGCTAAAAATCGCGCAGCAACATCATGTAACGTTAATGTTTGGTGGGGAATTGGAAGAATCAGAACAGGCTAATGGCGCTTTACTACAAACACTTCCTTTTGGAGTCGCATTGTTATTTGGGGCATTAATGTTGCAATTTAATTCATATCGTTTAGCAATATTGGTGATGTTTACTATTCCCCTCGGTGTTGTAGGAGCGCCGGCTATGTTATCTATCGTCGGAGTACCCTTTGGCTTTATGTCAATATTAGGTGTACTAGCACTTATGGGTATTGTGGTGAACAGCGCAATTTTGCTGATTGAGCATACACTAGAGTATTTAAATCAAGGCACAGAGCTATCGCAGGCAATTTGTTTATCGGTACAAACGCGTCTTCGTCCTGTTATAGTAACTACATTAACAACCATAGTTGGCATGTTGCCGCTAACTTCCAGTGCAAGCCCTTTGTGGCCACCATTCGCCTTTGCAGTAATTGGAGGTTTGCTGACTTCAACTTTGCTTATGATGCTGATATTGCCGCTTATACTGAAGTTTTTACTATCAAGTAAACGTTTTCAAAAACCACTACTAGAAACAGAAAATAAGGAAATATTGATTCAATGAGAGTGCTAATCACTGAAGACAATCAGCAGCTTGCGACATTTATACAGCAAGCAATTACTCAAGATGGTCACGCCGCTGATATTGCTGCAACTGCTGCACAAAATGAACAGTTAATGCAAAGCTGGCAGTATGATGCCCTTATACTAGATTTAGGCTTGCCAGATAAAGATGGTTTAGAGGTTATTCGCTCAATTCGAAAACAACAAAATGCATTACCAATTTTGATCCTCACCGCGCGTGGCAGTGTCGATGATCGCATCAAAGGGCTTGATTTGGGTGCAGATGACTACCTGAATAAACCCTTCGCGATTGACGAGCTTAAGGCAAGACTTCGAGCATTGCTGCGTCGCCCGAGTACCTACACCGGAAACCTATTATCACATAACAATCTTGCTGTTGATACAAAGGCACGTCGTGTCACCGTTGGCTGTGAAAATTTAGCGATGGGGAAAACGGAAGTTGCCATTTTAGAATATATGATCCGAAATGCAGGTTTAACCGTGGGCAAAGATGCACTTTACGATGCTATCTATGCCATGGGTTTCGAAGTAACGGATAATGCAATCCAAGTTGCAGTGCACAGGATCCGCAAAAAACTAGAATCGTCCAATGCACAAACAACTATCAATACACTGCGCGGTATAGGATATATTTTGACATGAAGCAACTTTCTCTCGCGAAAAAGATATTTCTGCATTTTTTTATAATTGGATCTGCTGTATTCAGCTTAATTGGGTTTGCCTTGTACCTTTTTTCAACCAACTTTGCCAATATGGCTGTTGAAGAAAGTATGGTTGGTATGAGTGAAGATATTCAAGAGCAACTCTACTTTGATAAGAACAATAAATTAATATATCAATCTGATGTTGTAGCTGAGAAATGGGGTTACGATGCTTTATACAACAACCTAGTATTTAGAGTCACACACGCCCAAACTGGTGCCGTCTTGCTGCAGTCCACAGCCAATGAGAGTAGCTCTGCAGCTTTGCAAGCATTGATTGCTACTGAAGACATCCCTGTCGGATATTCGCATCTTAGTGGCATAGACCGTTACCGTCTTCACGCTAACATCGATAATACTTCTGTCAATATCGATTTGGGCAGAAATGATCTGATTGGTGAGCTTGCCAACGAAGCGGTTATGCCCGCTCTGAGTCAAGTCTCTATTTTTATCATTAGCGCAGCATTTTTAGTATTTATGGTTGTTGGATATCTGTCTATTCGCTCTATTGTCCGACCCGTGAAAAGCGTTGCAGAACAACTCCAACGGATTAGACCTGAACAGCTTAATTTTAGGCTAAGTGAGCAAGGTCTCCCTGTTGAAATCGTTCCCATTGTGCATTCGTTGAATCAAGCGATGGCAAGAGTCGAAACAGGTTTTGATGAACAAAAGCGATTTGTTGCTAACGCAGCCCATGAGTTAAAAACCCCGCTTGCAATTCTCAATACCCGTGTTGAACTCGCCCAGTTAGATAAACACACCCACTCTGGTATTTTGGCGGATGTAAGTTATATGACACGTGTTGTACAGCAATTGTTAGACCTGTCTCGTGCACAGAGCCTTAACGCTTACGAAAAGCATTCGCTCAGTATTGTACCGTTAGCGAAAGAAGCCTGTATGATGCTGGCGCCATTATCTGTCACCATGGATAAACAGCTAGAACTGGAAATTGATGATACTGGAGAAGTAATTACAGGCGATCAGTCCTCCATTCATATCATGATAAAGAATCTCATCGAAAATGCCCTACGCCACAGTACTGAGCAAGCTCAGATTAAAGTAAAGGCCTCTGGAAAATATATCGAAGTTATGGATAGCGGCCCTGGGATCGATATCCAAAATTATGAAAAAATCTTCGAGCGTTTTTGGCGTAAAGAGCAGTCGTCAATGACTGGCAGTGGCCTCGGTCTCGCTATTGTAAAAGAGGTAGTCGATTTACATCACGCCACATTAGATGTTACATGTCAAAATTATATGGGTGGTGCGACATTTTCTGTCACATTTAAATGACCAGCTCCAAATAGCGTCGTATTTATTGTCAAGATTTTAATCGGTAGATTGAAACCGCAAATCAATAACCAAAGAAAACCAAAGCTTTGTGGTTTTGAACTGCTGTATCGAAAATGAAGTTTACCGTTTCTATATAGGAAGTTTCTTTAGTGTATGGTTCGTCACTGCCAAGAAAGACCTGTCGACCCTGCTCTAACTCTTCAAGAGGGACGCTGTAGAATTCAGGCCAGTCATCGTTTTTGGGAATAGGAATAAATGCTTTATGATTAGATGGCGTCACATCTTCCATTATATCTAGAAAATCATCATGGCGAACCATCTCACCAAATTCTTGGCACAGCATTTCGTATAAATAGCCATAAATAAAGTTATCTTCGTCGTCCTCATCTGTACTCGTTCCATTTATAATATTCGCCATGCAAGCGGTATATCCCTTAACATCCAGCTCTTCTTCTTGCCCTGCAATTTCATCTCGATATTTGGATAAAAACCTATCCAAAAATTGCTGATCTTTATTTCCCCACACTGCTTTTAATTCTTCTGCGTCAACTTGATACGCCACGACGTTATAACTCATTAAAAAACTCCTTTTTAGTCGAACGACTTCTTGATACTACGTCAGCAATACTAAACCAGTAAAAAGTAACCAACTAACATAATAGATATTATGCCGGCAGCCACCGCAAACACCCCTCCAAAACTAGGGCTTACAGCTTCACTTTCGTTGTACTTCTCTGCTATAGGCTCAGTAATAGCAGACTCTGATTGATAAACCGAGCTAACACCATTATGTCGATTTGATAAATCGACATAACTATTGTCAGTATGAGCTCCAAGAGAGGGAGATTCATTTTTAAGGTCCGTATCAATAACCGCGCTATCGGTTGCTTCGACTTCCGCTACGTCTTCCAACGTAAATACTTTGCCAGAGCTAGCATCTTCTTCTTGACTGTCTTTGCTACAATCTTCTTTTACATGGTCAATCACTGCAGGCTCTGATCGTAAAACCGTTGAAGCTGGACTAACACGGTCATTTGTTAAATCAACATAGCTATCGCCAGTTTGAGTACTAAGAGGGGGAGATTCATTTTTAAGGTCCGTATCAATAACCGTGCTATCGGTTGCTTCGACTTCCGCTACGTCTTCCTGAGCTTCTAAATTATCGCATGTAGCCTGATGAGAGGATGCATTGAGTTCAACCAGTGTAGAGGGTTCATTGTCCAAAACTGGGTCTAACAGCACTTGAGCCATCAAAGCATCAATATTATCCTCTGGTAGCTCAGGCTCGAGCTCAGACGCGACATACTCGGGGTGATACAAAGTGACAATTGTTTCGTCAGGTGTAACTGTTTGTTCAAGCTTTTTGACAAAGTCGCATACTACACCATCGTGGGGAGCACTTACTTCAAGAACAGCCTTATCGGTATAAACATCACAAAGTTTATCGCCACAAACAACCTCATCTCCTTCTTTGACATAGATTTCAATAATTGTCGCACTATCTACAAAGTCAGGTAATGCATCAATCTGCACATCAATATTGCCTTTACCTTTGAACTCATGCTCGGCGGTGATGTCTTCATTACTGAGTAACTGATGAGTACTCTTCAGTTTAGGTGCAACCAAGTGGTTTAATTTTGCATCTGGAGTGATTGACATGATAAGTGCATCAGCTTCCAAAATATCTCCCTCATTCACCACAATTTTGCTTACATGACTTGCATCGGGAGCGCGCAGCTCCAACAGGACCTTGGCAGTTTCGATATCACATAAGATCTGATCCTTCGCAACTTGATTTCCTTCGGATACGTAGAGTTTTGTAATTTTTGCAGTGTCTATTAACTCAGGCAACACGGGTACTTTCAGTTCAATCGCCATAATTTCCCTATTACGTTTTAGTATAAAAGATGAGTTTCGAACACTCAGATGAAAAGGTTTGAGAACGCGTCGAATCTATTAAATCACCGTATTATAAAATGGGAACATATTCAAGATCCTCACTACTCTAGAGGAAAAGATATAGTGAACTGGCTACCTACGCCTTCTTGGCTATGGACCTCGATTTTTCCTTTATGCTCTTTCACAATTGCTTGAGTAACGGCAAGCCCCATGCCCGTCCCCTCGCCTACAGGTTTAGTCGTAAAGAACGGATCGAAAAGCCTAGGGAGCACATCTGCGTCAATACCAACTCCATTGTCGCTAATGCTTAAGATAATATCTTGATCTTTACCTAGTGCTAGCAACACTTCGATTGATTTGTGCGACTTGTGGCTCATGTCCACTGCATACTTCGCATTCACTAACAGGTTGATGATAGCTTGCTTTAACGCCCCCTCTTTGCAAGAGATATTTGGGACATCTTCAATCGCTACGGTTAGCTCGTATCCCTTAAGTTGGCCATGAAGTAAACGAAGCGTGTCTTCAATTATCTTTTTTAACGAAGCACTACTAAAGCTGTCATTATTTGAGCGGGAGAAATTCATTAAATCGTTTACTATGGCTTTAATTCGTTCACAGCCATGCAATGTATCATGAATGAGCTCAGGTAGATCATCTGCAATTTCGTCAAGGCGTTGTTTCAAATATATATCGACGAGGCGAGTTTCTAATTCACCACCTCTCAAATCATTCTGTTCAAGTAATTTAACAGTCTCAAGCAACTGTAATATCGGCGAGATATAAAAATTAAGTGACTCTAGGTTACCCGCCACATATGCCAATGGGTTATTTAATTCGTGTGCTACACCTGCTGACAATGTCCCTAATGTAGCCATTCGCTCATTGTTTATTAATACCGCTTGTTGATTCTTAAGCTGTTCTAGTTGACGTTCAAGCGTTTGGTTAGCCAAATATAAGGCACGTGTTTTCTCTTCCAGTAAGGACTCAACTTCATCACGTGCACGGCGCTCTCTTAAGTACGCCTTTTTATAATCGGTATCTTCAGACATCAACTAATCCAAATGAAGAATAAGTATGCAGTGGCTTGAACCCTTGTGCATACACTGCGGATGTTCAATTTTCAACTTTCGGCTATAAAACTGAGCAGCGCCATGAAGTAGGCCTTCCGCACAGAAACATAACTTACGACTTGAGCAATATTCTAGCACTATGGTTTTATCGTCTTTTACCATTGCGGAAATAGAAGGTAAGTTAGGTTCGTTATAAAGCTTTTTTACCTCCATATGTATCACACTATCGATAGATAAAACTAGTTCTTCAAATGATGTAAATTTTGATGAGATACCTTTATGTTTTTCCGCCAAAAATCCAAAAAGTGACTGTCCAAAAATGGCCAATACATCTGTTAATGGTTTTTCCAACTTATCAGCAACACCTTGTGCTAACGCAAACAACTCTGCATCAGGATAGGATGTAGGAGAAACATAAACCCTCCCCTCAGGGGCATGTGCTTCGAGTAACTCATCCCAAGCTTGCATGCCGATCGCTTCTACGACTAATTCTTCTAAGCCTCTAAATATCACACCACGCATTAAACGCTCCTAATTTTAGCCTGCGACGCTGTGATTTCACTACGAGTTATAGCAAGCTTTTGAAATACTTAACTTGTTCTGATATTAGCTAAGTGTAGAACAATTTTTGCAAAGTGATAGACATTCTATTGAGTGTGTGGAGCTTGAACATCAGACTCTGATTCTTCAACTTCATCTAGCTCGAGCAATTCAAGCATGCTCATATCGAGAAAATTATCTAGCTCCTCATTATGCGCAAATACCTTTTCTTTTATGCCTTGATAGTAGTCATTTACAATTCCAGCTAAATTACGCTCCATCCAGGTCTCGACTGAGTCCGAGCGCTTAAAAGTATCAGGATTTTCTTCAACATCTTCTAAAATGGATAGCCACATAGTTAGCTGGGTTCTAACAGGCGCGTCTTTGGATTGCTCCATGACATCATTCATCCAACCAAGCCCCTGATTTTCATAGGCTTTTATCAGCTGATTGTATAACCTACTTTTTTCGTTATCGTCAGCTGGTGCGCCCTTAAATTTAACGTAGTCTCTATTGTCAGTTCTAAAGTACTCTGTATTCTCATTTTCGTAATTCAGTTTACTCAATCTTGCAAACAGGTTATCCGGCTCACGCGTATCCACTTCGTTTAACATTTCTATAAAAGTAGTTCGGTCATTTGCCTTAACCAAGGTTGCCATATCGAGCATGCCACGACTCGTATCAAAATCAGAATTTGCTAAATGCGCGTTCAGATCTAAAAGATCACCGTCTGAAAATTTGTTATCAATGACAAATTTTGCATAGTCATTTAATAATTGGTTGTTCATGTCACCATACGCATTTACATCTTCAAAAAAGCCTAAACCTCTTACATTTAAATCGAAATCAGCATGGCCGTCTTTATCAAGCAGATAAGCTGGTAAATTTGGTTCCGCGAACACTTTATTGTTAGCTTGCTCCATCAGCTTAGACATGGTCTTCACCGTATCTTGTAATACCTCATCTGACATATTGCTAAGCTTATTTATTAGCTTGGTAGAATAATCATCCTTTTTTGGATCAAGTAAGTTGATAGACAACGACTCGACAATAAAGTCGGTGAGCTGACCAAGCTCCTCATCAGTTAACCTGTTAGCAACGTCAAGAAGTGCTTCTGTTGGTTTAAAGTGGGAAAACTTTATTTTTTGTTCTTCGTCTAAGCGATCGAAAATAGCTAGAAATTCGTCAATTTTCTCTCTTCCTTCAAAATCACCATAGGTATCTTTATAAATATGGCCATTTTCATCCGTTCCCATATGCTCTCGATGAATCCCATAGCGCTTAAGCCCAATCATACTGAGGTCTAGGTTGAGAAAAAATTCTTTACTGTATGTGACTGGTGATTGTGTGTAGGAAAAATCAATAGTTAATTCATTGTCTGAACTAAGTAACTGATTAGGATCATCGTCGCCCCTATTCGCTGCGACCTCTGTTACTTTTTCATGTAGTTTTTCTGACGAAGTTGAATTTATAAAACTACCGTTATTTATTTGATATTGTGACCTTATATTCATAACCTCTATCCTTGTTACAAATTCAATTTACTGCGGAGTTATTAAACGTTATCGACCCACATAAAGTAAACTTTACCCAATTTTGCTCCTTACTTGAGCTTTATCTAGTGTAGCTCGCCAAAATATCAAATCCACTAACGCTATCTTCAAAGTATCGCGCTTTTACCTCTACATATTCAGCATCACTGAAGAAGGACTCCATTGAAGCTTGATCAGGAAAATATATGGTAAAAAGTCTATTAGCTTGACACTGCCCCTCAGTTTGCAGGGTTGCTGCAATATGAAAATCGTTACTAAATCCACCACCATATTGTCTTAAGATTGGCTTCATCGCTTCACGATATTTGGCATACCGCTCGCTGTTATGAATTTCCATCGCCACTAACATTTCATACATAATTTAGCCCTTTTAGAGTAGTTATTATCTCAACATTGCTCATAAAGCTCTAGCGGCAGGCCATCAGGATCACTGAAAAAGGTAAACCGTTTGCCTGTATATTCATCTATTCGAACAGGCTCTACAGCAACTTGATTTTGCACGAGGTGTGCAATACAAGCATCAATATCCGATACGCTAAATGCCAAATGTCTCAGTCCTTGCGCCTCTGGATGTGAGGGTCGTTTTGGAGGATTTGGAAACGAAAACAACTCAATCTGGCTCCCATCAGGCAGCGCAAGATCTAATTTATAGGACGCTCTATCTTTTCGATAGTTTTCACGGAGTACATGCAAACCAAGTACTTCGGTATAAAACACTTTTGATCTTTGGTAGTCAGAACAAATAACAGCGACATGATGTATTCCAGATAACTTCAAGCACTTCTCCTCACTAATTTAAGGTCTTTTAAATAAAAAAGCGGCAATTTGCATTGCCGCTTCACACACTCAAGTAGGAACTTGGACTACATGTTGTAAAACCAAGCCTATTTTTTCATTACAAGCGAATGCCGCCGTCAATCTCAACGACACGTCCCGTAAAGAAATCATTTTCAATGATATATTTTGCTGTATGGGCAATTTCTTGCGCTTCACCCAGACGCCCTACCGGCTTCATTTTCACTAGGCGCTCTTTGGCTTCAGGCTTCATTGCATCGGTCATTTTTGTACGGATAACACCCGGTGCAATTGCGCCCACGCGAATACCAAAACGACCTAATTCTTTAGCCCAGCTGGTAGTCATCGCAACGACACCTGACTTTGCCGCTGAATAATTAGTTTGTCCCATATTACCAGCGCGTGCAACGCTAGACATATTAATGATCACGCCACCATTACCTGCTTCTACCATTTTGACAGCAGCTTCGCGGCCACACAGGAAAACACCTGTGAGGTTGACATCAATAACGGATTGAAATTGCGATAGCGACATTTTGTCGATGACTTGCCCATCTTTTGCTTTGAGTAGCAAACCGTCACGCAAAATACCTGCATTATTTATCAATACCGAAATATCGCCGAAGTCATTTACGATGGCATTAAACACATTTTCGACGTCTGATTCTTGACTAACATTAGCGACATACGTGTTAACTTGTGTGCCGAATTGAGCAAGTTCGTGCTTCGCTTCTGCTAAAACGTCTTCTTGCATATCAATCAGGGCAAGTTTTGCCCCATGCTTTGCCATTTCAGTCGCCATGGCAAGACCTAAGCCTTGCGCACCACCAGTGATCACAACTGTTTTATTGTTAATATCCATAGTGTCCTATTTCTCTGAATAAAGCTTAAAAATCGCACTAAAGTCTTCACTGCCTTTGCCTTGATTTTGCATCAAGTTATACAAATTCTTTGCAAGCGCCCCCATGGGCGTCGCAGAATTTGTTTGCTGCGCAGATTGCATCGCAAGGCCAAGATCTTTAGCCATTAAATCAACCATAAAGCCCGGCTTATAACCGTTCGAAGAAGGCACATTTTCTAGTACATCAGGACATGGGTTGTATAGCTCTAGCGTCCAGTTACGACCAGAGCTGTTTAGCATAATTTCGCTCAATACTTTAGGATCTAAGCCATGATCTACACCCATTTGCAGCGCTTCACTTGTGCCCGCCATAAGTATTGATAACAGCATATTGTTACATATCTTAGCGACTTGCCCTGCACCAATATCTCCAGCATGAAAAATGTTCTTACCCATATTGGTCAGTACCACATGCGCACGTTCAAAGTCTGCTTTATTACCGCCGACAATAAAAGTTAAGGTACCGGCCGCTGCACCTGCAACACCGCCAGACACAGGCGCATCGACAAATGAAATACCCGACTCTGCCAACTTGTTGCCAACAAACTGAGCAGATTCAGCATCGATGGTCGAGCAATCAATTACTTGTGTGTTTTTAGACAAATAATTAATTAACCCATCATCGCCTGTATACACAGCTCGAACATGCTTGCCTGCAGGCAGCATACTGATCACATAATCGGCTTCGCGACATACATCGCTCACAACCGTCGCTTTCGTTGCACCACTCGCTTCAAGCGTCGCAACAACCTCTGGGTTCAAATCGAATACACATACTTGGTGGCCAGCCTTTAACAGGTTAATCGCCATTGGACCACCCATGTTACCTAAGCCGATAAATCCTACTTGTGCCATTTAAGTCACTCCTTATAAGTCACGCAAAGGATGATCGTTTTCATCCCATCGAGGTGTGAAAAAACGTTCTATTGCGTCATTTGGAATCTCAGCAACCGATTTAAACCGCCAATTTGGTTTGCCATCTTTATCGATAAGCAGCGCACGAACACCTTCTTGAAACTCACCAAACTCGCCAGCCGTTACCGACATACCTAACTCCTGCTTAAAGCAGTCTTTGAGTGTTTTACCTTCACTTCTAGTAAGCTGCGCTTTAACCAATGCTGCGCTCAATGGTGAACCATGTTTTAACGCAGCCTGTGCCTTGCTTAGCCATTTGTTGTCAGTGCTATCCAACGCTAAAATAAACTCAACCTGCTCTGATAAAGTATCTTTCTCATCAAGCGCTTCGAATACCTTGATAAGCGGTTTAATTTCGCTTTTTGGCGGCGCATGAGAGGCTTCATCTAGTGACAACAACAACTGCGTGAGCTTTTCATGATTTAATACATTGGTTTTGCCCCAGTTCACTTCAACTAGGTTTTGTAATAGTAAGCTCAGCTTTTCTGAGTCCATAAAGTGGTCGGCGAGCCCAACCAGCTTGGCATCCGCAGCGTTAATGTTTGCAGCGGTGAGCCCCAAGAATAGTCCAACGCCTTTTGGCATCTTATTGAGGAAATAGCTCCCTCCCACATCAGGGTATAAGCCAATGGTGATTTCCGGCATAGCAATGCGCGACGTTTCGGTCATCACTTTATGGCTTGCACCAGCCGTTAAGCCCAGTCCACCACCCATGATGATGCCATTACCCCAAAGTAGGATTGGTTTATCATAGTTATGGATTTGATAATCTAACCGATATTCTTCACTAAAAAAGGTTTCAATTAATGCATTACTCGTATCAGACGACATTTCGCGATATAAACTCACGACATCGCCGCCGGCACAAAACGCCTTCTCTCCAGCACCTTTTAGCATAACCATTGCTATTTGCGGGTCGTTTGCCCAAGCGTCAAGTTGTGGCGCGAGCAAACGGATCATATCGAGGTTTAAGGCATTTAACGCTTTTGGTGCATTTAATGTCGCCAGCGCTATTTTCATCCCGTTATGGCACGTTGCCTGTTCGAATATAACCGGCGCCTCTTCGTGATTTATTAGCTCAAATTCAGTCATTAGCCATTTACCCAATTCGCTTTACGCTTCTCTAGAAACGCGTTTACGCCTTCTTTTTGATCTTGCGTATCGAATAGTGTTACGAAGAGTTCGCGTTCCAGCGGCAATGCGCTATTGATTGTGCCAGTGCGACCTTTTTGAATGAGGGCCTTACAAGCTGTGACCGCAACTGGACTTTGATCTTCCACTTTCTTAGCAAGTTCAAGCGCAGCCTCCAGTGCTTTACCCTGCTCGACCACTTCTTCAACTAAGCCAATTTGCTGTGCTTTATCAGCTTTTAAGCGTTCACCGCATAAAATCATACGTTTTGCCCAGCCTTCGCCCACAAGCCAAGACAAATTTTGTGTGCCGCCAGCACAAGGTAACAATCCGACTTTCGCCTCAGGAAGTGCCATTTGGGCTTGAGCTTCGGCAATACGGATATCGCATGCTAGTGCGACTTCTAAGCCGCCACCCATTGCAAAACCATTGATAGCAGCAATTGATACGCCTCTAAAGTCGCTGAGTGTTTCAAACGCTTCGCCAAATACTCGAGACATATCCGCAGCGACCCCTTTGTCGCCGTCGGCAAATACGTTTAGATCCGCACCGGCTGAAAAGAACTTTTCGCCTTCACCAGTGACCACTAAAGAATAGATTTCTTTATCTGCGTTCAATTCGATTACTAGATTTTTAAGTGCAGTTAGTGTGTCTTTTGTCCACGTATTCGCAGGTGGATTTGACATAGTAACAACGGCAGTATGGCCTTGTTTTTCGAGTTTTAATTGTGCAGTCATGATGCTCTCCTTATAGGACGCTTGCCGCGCCTTCAGCTAAGATCCGACGTGCAATAATTACACGCATGATTTCGTTTGTACCTTCAAGGATCTGATGTACACGTACGTCACGTAGGTGGCGCTCCAGTGGATATTCTTTGATATACCCGTAACCACCATGAATTTGCAGTGCATCATCACACACCTTAGTACCTACATCAGTGGCAAAGCGCTTTGCCATAGCGCAATAAGTGGTCTTTTCTGGGTCGTTACTATCCAGTTTAAATGCCGCAAGTCGAACCATTTGGCGCGCAGCCACAAGTTCTGTATTCATATCTGCAATTTTAAATTGAAGTGCTTGGAACGCCGCTAAAGGTTTGCCAAACTGAGAACGCTCTTGCATATACTGCTTGGCGGTATTGAGCGCCTGCTGAGCTGTACCAATCGAGCAAGTTGCAATATTAATACGACCACCATCAAGGCCTTGCATCGCAAATTTGAAGCCTTCTCCTTCTTGGCCTAGCAGGTTTGCGGCTGGGATACGAACATTTTCAAGCGTGATAAGGCGCGTAGGTTGAGCGTTCCACCCCATTTTTTCTTCTGCTTTGCCATAAATAACGCCGTCAGCATCGGCAGGTACAACAAATGCCGAAATACCTTTTGGACCGTCTTCACCGGTTCTTGCCATTACCACCAATACGTCGGTTTCACCGGCCCCTGAGATAAACATCTTAGAGCCAGACAAAACGTACTCGTCGCCTTCTTTTATTGCTTTTGTTTTCAGCGATGCAGCATCAGAGCCAGAGCCTGGCTCAGTTAGACAGTAAGAAGCCAGTAGCTCACCTGTTACTAACTGATCCATATATTTTGCTTTGGTTTCTTCCGTTGCAAAGCTCGCTATCATCCACGTTGCCATGTTATGAATAGTCAACATGGCGGTTGTTGCTGTACAACCCATAGAAAGTTGCTCAAAAATAATACTTGAGTCAAGGCGAGATAAACCCAGACCACCTGCCTCTTCTGGCGTATATAGACCGCAAAAGCCAAGCTCACCTGCTTTTTGAATTACGTCTTTTGGAAAAATGTGCTCTTGATCCCATTTTGCAGCATGTGGAGCAAGCTCGCTCATTGCAAATTGGTGCGCCATATCGGCAAATGCTTGTTGATCTTCGTTTAGGTTAAAGTCCACGCTAGACCTCTCTTGCTGTTCTGACACCCTGAATGTGTGTCTGTAATTCTTATCGTTTTGGTAAAAAATAGCGTGCTCCCCCTGCAGAGCACACTATGCAATATGAGTTATCTAAGGTTGATACTCATATTTGGACCACTGACAGCCTCATCGTCAAACCAGCGTGAGGTAATTGTTTTGGTTTCTGTATAGAAACGCACGCCTTGCTTACCATAGGTATGTTGGTCGCCGTAGAATGAGTTCTTCCAACCGGTAAATGAGAAGAACGGCAAAGGCACTGGAATAGGAATATTAATCCCTACCTGACCCACTTCGATTTCACGCTGGAACTTGCGTGCTGCGCCACCGCTTGCGGTGAATAATGAGGTGCCGTTACCGTATGGGTTGTTATTAATAAGCGTAATTGCTTCATCTAAACTATCGACAAATACACAACAAAGGACTGGGCCAAAGATTTCTTCTTTGTAGATATCCATGTCAGTTGTGACGTTTGAAAACAGCGTTGGACCTACCCAGTTACCATTTTCATAACCCTCAACGGTAAACTCAGAGCCATCTAGCAAACACGTTGCGCCTTGCTGCTTACCACTGTCAATCAGCGATAGAATACGCGCTTTAGCTTGCGGCGTCGTTTGCGGACCATAAGCAGCTTCTGGGTCATCCCACACGCCAGGACGAACCTTCGCCATAGCGTCTTTTAGTTCATCGACCCACTGTTGTGATTGGCCAACAAACACGGCAACTGAGATCCCCATACAGCGCTGACCACCCGCGCCGACCGAAGAGCCAACCAGGTTATTTATCACTTGTTCTTTTTTCGCATCTGGCATGATAACCATGTGGTTTTTTGCACCAACACACGCTTGAACGCGTTTGAGATTTTGCGTACCTTTGCTGTAAATGTACTGACCAACACCACAAGAACCCACGAAAGAAATCGCGCGAATTTCCGGCGCTTCAAGGATTTGGTCGACCTGATCCTTACTACCGTGTACTACCTGTAGTACGCCTTTTGGCGCACCGGCTTCTTCAAACAGTTCAACCAAGCGCATTGGCGTTAGTGGATCTTGCTCTGATGGCTTAAGTACAAAGGTGTTACCGCATACAATTGCCATTGGGAACATCCACAGTGGGATCATCGCTGGGAAGTTAAATGGCGTAATACCCGCACAAACGCCTAGCGGTTGGGTATATGAATAGGTGTCGATATTTCGGGCAACGTTTTCTACCGTCTCGCCCATCATCATTGAAGGGGCATTACATGCTTGCTCAACCACTTCAATACCACGCCATACATCACCTTTCGCATCTTCAAAAGTTTTACCTAGTTCATGGCAAATGATGGTTGCGATTTCTTCTTGATGCTCTTTAAGAAGCGCTGCATAACGCATCATAATTCGCGCACGCTCAGTTACCGGAACATTACGCCACGTTTTAAATGCTTCTTGAGCTGAATGAATTGCAGCCTGAACTTCTTCGTTAGTAGCACAAGGTACTTTTGCTAATACTTCTTGATTAGCCGGATTAACAACGTCTAACCATTTGTCAGACTGAGACTGTGAAAATTCACCGTTGATGTATAAAGGTACTTGGTGCATGAAGCACTCCTCCCCATAAAACGAGTTTATGCGCTGCGTGAATGATTAGAATTATGGAAAACGCAGCGCCCCTTGAACGAAATAAATTGCAGTAACTTACACTTCTACCGCGAGTGCTACAGCTTCACCACCACCGATACATAGTGACGCAACGCCTTTTGATAAGCCGCGGTTTTTTAGTGCATGTATGAGTGTAACTAGGATGCGAGCACCGCTTGCACCGATTGGGTGACCTAGTGCACAAGCACCACCGTTGACGTTGACTTTGTTGCTATCTAACTGCATTTCGTTGATAGCCAACATAGTCACCATCGCAAACGCTTCGTTGATTTCCCAAAGATCAACATCTGCTGTCGACCAACCTGCTTTTTCAAGCAGCTTATTCATCGCACCGACTGGTGCCACGGTAAATTCAGCAGGCGCTTGTGAGTGAGTTGCATGGGCAACAATCTTACAAAGTGGTGTCAAACCGTGCTTTTTCGCTTCTGATTCACTCATTAAAATCAGCGCTGCTGCACCGTCAGAAATAGACGAGGAGTTGGCGGCTGTGATAGTACCGTCTTTTTTAAATGCTGGACGAAGTGATGGAATTTTGTCTGGACGCGCGTTACCAGGTTGCTCGTCAGTATTAACCTCAACATCCCCCTTACGCGTACTCATTACATGAGGGGCAATTTCATTGCCAAAGCTGCCATTTTCGATTGCGGCGTTTGCTTTACTTAGTGAGCCAAGTGCAAATTCATCCATGTGCTCGCGAGTAATGCCATATTCATCGGCAGTAGCCTGTGCGAAGCAACCCATCGCTTTGTTGTCATAAGCATCTTCTAAACCATCAGCCATCATATGGTCTTTGATTTCGCCATGACCCATGCGCATTCCGCCACGGGCTTTTGGAATAAAGTAAGGTGAGTTAGTCATGCTTTCCATGCCACCAGCGATAGCAGAATGAATGCTACCTGAGCGGATGAGATCATGCGCGAACATCGCTGCTTTTAGACCCGAGCCGCACACCTTGTTAATTGTCGTCGCTCCCGTCGAGCGTGCAAGCCCCGCGTGTAGCATCGCTTGACGCGCTGGCGCTTGACCAAGACCTGCAGGTAAGACACAGCCCATGATAACTTCATCTATACTCGCGTCACTAAGACCTGTTTCATTCATTACTGCTTTAATTGCAGTCGCACCTAAGTCTGTCGCGGTTGCGTCAGATAGGCTTCCCATAAAGCCACCCATTGGTGTACGCTTAGCAGCGACGATGACAACAGCTTCGTTACTCATTGCAAAACTCCTGTTTACAAGCCAATCTTGGGCTTGTTAAAAATTAACTCTGTATTCGAGCATACATAATATTTACGTTTACGCCAACGTAAATCTAAAATCAAGCCAAATGAGATCAGTGAAAGTGTAAAGCTAACTTGCACAAATTTGTTTCCAAGGCTTATTTTCTCTGGCTGTAATGAAGATTTGATGACAATTCGAACGGACAGAATATTCCTTTTATAAGACTAAAGAAGGATCTGCTATTCTTACTTTACCTTTACGTAAACTTCACTTATATTGGTCTAATCAGTGACGTTGTAAGTGTAAATAAAAATGCAAGAAATTAATGAACCTACCTATTCAATCAGCGAGTTAGCTAAAGAATTTGATATTACTACTCGCAGTATTCGTTTTTACGAAGACCAAGGACTCCTTTCTCCTAGGCGCCAAGGACAAACGCGTATTTACTCAAAACGTGACAAAGTTCGATTAAAACTGATCCTTCGCGGAAAACGTCTTGGTTTTACACTTGCTGAAACTGGCCGACTATTTGAGCTTTACGACGCCGACAAATCAAGCGAAAAGCAACTTAAAACCATGTTGCAACTCATTGAAGAGAAAAAAGCCGACTTAAGCCAACAGATGGACGACATTAAAGTTGTCTTAATGGAACTGGTGACGGCAGAGCGCCGTTGTCGCGACACCCTACACGAGCTCGAAAAATAAACTCTCACAACAGGATGAATACCGATGAGCACAGTATCTTTATATAAAGAATTAAACTTTGGACTAGGCGAAACAGCAGACATGATCCGTGATCATGTGAATAGCTTTGCGACCAGTGAAATTGCCCCACTGGCTGAAAAAACAGATCAAGAAAATGCTTTCCCAAACGAAATGTGGCCAAAGTTTGGCGAAATGGGCCTACTTGGGATCACCGTCGCTGAAGAATTTGGCGGCTCAAACATGGGTTATCTTGAACACGTTATTGCAATGGAAGAGATAAGCCGTGCGAGTGCATCAATTGGCTTAAGCTACGGCGCGCATTCAAACCTATGTGTGAACCAAATTAACCGTAACGGCAACCAAGCCCAAAAAGAAAAGTATCTACCAAAACTTATCAGCGGTGAACACATCGGTGCGCTAGCGATGAGTGAGCCCAATGCTGGCTCAGACGTGGTTTCAATGAAACTGCGTGCTGAAAAGCAAGGTGACAAGTTCATCCTAAACGGTAATAAAATGTGGATCACCAATGGTCCAGATGCCGACGTTTTTGTTATTTACGCAAAAACCGATATCAATGCAGGCCCTCGCGGGATCACCGCCTTTATCGTCGAAAAAAGCTTCCCTGGTTTTTCAACGGCACAAAAGCTAGACAAACTTGGAATGCGTGGTTCAAACACCTGTGAGCTGGTATTCGAAAACTGCGAAGTACCTGCAGAAAACATTCTTGGCGAATACAATGAAGGCGTTAAGGTACTCATGAGTGGCCTAGACTACGAGCGTGTGGTATTGGCAGGCGGTCCGCTTGGTATTATGCAGGCTTGTATGGATGTGGTAGTACCTTACATTCACGAGCGTAAACAATTTAACCAATCCATCGGTGAATTCCAGCTGGTGCAGGGCAAAGTTGCTGACATGTACACGCAAATGAACGCCGCACGCTCATACGTTTATACCGTGGCGAAAGCCTGTGACCGTGGCGAAACCACTCGTAAAGATGCTGCTGGAGCGATTTTATATGCCGCAGAACTTGCAACCAAACTTGCACTTGATGCCATTCAGCTACTAGGCGGAAACGGTTATATCAATGAATATCCTACAGGTCGACTACTTCGCGATGCCAAGCTGTATGAAATTGGCGCTGGTACGTCGGAGATCCGCCGTATGCTTATCGGACGTGAGCTATTCAACGAAAGTCGCTAGGAGTGCTATATGACGGTACTAAATTCTGCGGTTAATCCGCATGATCCCCAGTTTAAGGCAAACAGCGATGCGATGGCATCGCTGGTTGCTGATCTTAAAGATAAAGTCGCCACATTGAGCCTAGGCGGTGGTGAAGCGCTTATTGCCCGTCATCAAAGTCGCGGTAAATTATTTGTACGTGACCGAATTGAAACCTTGCTTGACGAGGGCTCGCCGTTTTTAGAGATTGGCCAATTCGCCGCGTTTGGCGTTTACGAGCAAGATATTCCTTGTGCCGGTGTAGTCGCCGGGATCGGGCGCGTTAAAGGTGTTGAATGCATGATTGTGGCAAATGATGCGACGGTAAAAGGGGGAACCTATTTCCCTATTACTGTAAAAAAACACCTACGAGCGCAAGAAATCGCTGAGCGCTGCCATCTTCCTTGTATTTATTTAGTGGATTCTGGCGGTGCGAACTTGCCAGAGCAAGATGAAGTGTTCCCAGATAAATTGCATTTTGGTCGGATTTTCTACAATCAAGCCCGTATGTCTGCAAAAGGGATCCCACAAATCGCTGTGGTCATGGGGTTATGTACCGCTGGCGGCGCGTATGTACCAGCGATGGCCGATGAAAGTATTATCGTCAAAGAACAAGGCACCATTTTCTTGGCAGGGCCACCGCTTGTTAAAGCGGCCACGGGTGAAGAAGTGAGTGCAGAAGACTTAGGCGGCGCAGATGTTCACTGTAAAATCTCTGGTGTAGCCGATCACTATGCCGAAAATGATGAACATGCGCTTTCTATCGCAAGACAGTGCGTGTCACGCCTTAATCATCAGCGCCCTACTCGCCCGTTCCTGCAAGATGCCAAACCACCGCGTTATGACATCAGTGAGGTATATGGCATTGTCGGTACGGATCTGAAAAAGCCGTTCGATGTACGCGAAGTCATTGCCCGTATCGTGGACGATTCTCAGTTTGATGAATTTAAACGCTACTTCGGCGAAACGCTCGTGACTGGTTTTGCTGAAATTTATGGTCACCCTGTAGGGATCGTAGCAAACAACGGTATTCTCTTTTCTGAATCCGCGCAAAAAGGCGCACACTTTATTCAACTCTGTGCACAGCGTAATATTCCGCTGCTGTTTTTGCAGAATATTACTGGATTTATGGTTGGCCAAAAATACGAAGCGGAAGGTATCGCTAAGCACGGTGCAAAAATGGTAACAGCCGTTTCCTGTGCTGATGTGCCTAAGTTTACAGTATTGATTGGCGGCTCATATGGTGCTGGTAACTATGGCATGTGTGGTAGAGCCTACGAGCCAACCATGATGTGGATGTGGCCAAACGCACGGATCTCCGTAATGGGTGGTGAGCAAGCTGCGGGCGTATTAACGCAGGTTAAACAAGATGGTTTAGCACGTAAGGGCCTTAGCATGAGCGATGCCGAAGTGAGTGAATTTAAAAAACCAATCATCGAGCAGTATGAAAAGCAAGGACATCCATACTATGCCAGCGCAAGGCTTTGGGACGATGGCGTTATCGACCCTGCGGATACGCGCACAGTACTTGGTCTTGCCTTAGAGGCTGCGAGCAATGCGCCGCAAAAAGAGTCTAAATTTGGCGTCTTCAGAATGTAAGGAGCACTTATGCCTGTCACTTTAAATATCACAAAAAGCAAAGTGGCGATTTTAGAGCTAAGTCGCCCAGAAAAACATAATGCCTTCAATGCGGAGGTGATTGCCGAACTCATTAAGAATATCGAATATGCCAGCAGCCTTGATGTCAGAGCGCTGGTATTAAAAACCGAAGGTAAACACTTTTCAGCGGGGGCTGATCTGGCGTGGATGAAATCCATGGCAGACAACGACTATGACGAAAACGTCGCTGATTCTTTAGAACTAGCTAAATTAATGCAAGTGCTGGCTACTTGCCCTCACCCAACGCTGTGTTTGGTGCAAGGTGCCGCTTTTGGTGGTGCACTTGGGTTAATCGCCTGTTGTGATATCGCCATTGCAGAGCACAACTCTAAATTTTGTTTAAGTGAAGTCAAGCTTGGTCTTATTCCGGCTGTGATTAGTCCTTATGTCATTAAAGCCATCGGGGAGCGCCAAGCGCGACGCTATTTTTTAACAGCCGAAGTCTTCGATGGTGAAAAGGCGCTAGAAATGGGTTTAATTCACGAATTGAGCGATGATTTAGCAAAAAGCGAAGCGGATTTTCTCAATACCTTGCTTAACAATGGTCCTGCTGCTGTGAAAAGCGCCAAAGCACTGATCAACGAAGTTGCAGGTAAAGAGATAAATGAAGCGTTGATCGCCCATACCGCAAAGCGTATCGCTGAAATTAGAGTAAGTGACGAAGGCCAAGAAGGGCTTAGCGCCTTTTTCGATAAACGAGCACCACGCTGGCAAACCGCCGCAAGCGAATAGGAGTCAACATGCTAACTAAAATTCTAGTCGCAAACCGTGGTGAAATTGCCTGCCGCGTGATGCGCACCGCAAAGAAATTGGGCCTAACCACAGTGGCAGTTTATTCTGATGCAGATGCCAATGCGATGCATGTGAAAACAGCTGACGAAGCCTATCATATCGGTCCGGCACCAAGTAAAGAGTCTTATTTGGTTGCGGACAGAATTCTTGAAGTCGCCAAAGCGGCGGGCGTCGATTGCATCCACCCAGGTTATGGTTTTTTATCTGAAAATGAAGTATTCGCAAAAGCGTGCGAAGCGTCAAACATTGCGTTTATTGGTCCGCTGGCAAGCTCTATTGAAGCGATGGGTTCTAAGACCCGAGCCAAGGAAATCATGCATGACGCTAATGTGCCTCTAGTTCCTGGGTATTATGGTGACAAACAAGAAGATGACTTCTTGCAAGCCGAAGCTGAAAAAATCGGCTTTCCAGTACTTATCAAAGCCGCTTACGGCGGTGGTGGTAAAGGCATGCGGGTAGTACGAGAAAGCAGCGAGTTTTTATCGGCACTACATGGCGCTAAACGTGAAGCTGCAGCGAGTTTTGGCAATGATTTAGTACTGCTTGAGCGTTTTGTTGATAAGCCTCGTCACGTTGAAGTACAAGTTTTTGCCGATAGTCACGGTAACTGTGTTTACCTCGGCGATAGAGACTGTTCACTACAGCGTCGTCACCAAAAAGTGATTGAAGAAGCGCCCGCGCCTGGTTTGAGTGATGCTATGCGCAAAGCCATGGGTGAAGCAGCAGTACGCTGTGCGCAGGCGATTAATTATCGCGGCGCAGGTACCGTGGAGTTCTTATTATGTGGCGACGAGTTCTTCTTTATGGAGATGAATACTCGCCTGCAAGTAGAGCACCCAGTGACAGAAATGGTGACTGGCCTCGATTTAGTCGAGTGGCAACTGATGGTTGCAGCGGGTGAACCGCTACCGCTTACTCAACAGCAGGTTTCGTTGTCTGGTCATAGTTTTGAAGCGCGCATTTACGCAGAAGACCCTGAAGAGAACTTTATGCCGTTTTCTGGTGTACTTTCACACCTTAGCTTTCCTGAAGCCAAAGATGGCGTAAGAATTGACACTGGCGTGCAGCAAGGCGATGAGATCAGTCCATTTTACGACCCTATGATCGCAAAGCTTATTGTTTATGGCAAAAATCGTGAACAAGCGTTACTCAAATTAAAATCGAGTTTAGAGCAAGTACATCTGTGTGGTTTAAAATCCAATATTGCATTTTTGCATCACTTAGCAGGCCACCCTACTTTTACAGCAGGTGCACCTGATACCCACTTTATCGACACACAAACTGAGGTACTAACTCAATCGAATACGCCGCTGGATAAAATGGTGTTATTAGCAAGTGCGGCCTATCTTAGCCACCAACAACCATGTAAAAACACGGTATGGGGAAACTTAGGCTTTAGGCTTAACCAAACCGCGAAAGTGGATTTACCATTTGCAGATCATGTCGCCTGTGCCTATCAATCTCAAGGTGGTTGGAAGGTTTCGTTTAACGAGCAAATCCACCAAATTGAATGTGAATTAAATGGACCCCAGTTAACAGTGGTGATTGATGGTGCACGATTACAGGCCAGTGCCATTGTGACCGAAACCGCGATCACTATTATGTATGGCCCGTATCAACATACCGTTGAGCTCAAGTCAAAGCATTACATTAGCGATCATGAGCACGAAGCCGCACCGCTGGCAGCGCCATTGAACGGCACCGTGGTTAAGCATTTGTTAGCCGTCGGTACCCAAGTCAATAAAGGCGATGCCGTTGTGATAATCGAAGCCATGAAAATGGAATATACGCTCAATGCACCATTTGATGGCACGCTCACTTCATACTGCTTTGCAGAAGGCGAGCTGGTCAGTCATGGCGATATGCTGGCGATTGTTGAGGAGCAAGACTAATGTCTCAGTATCCGGCTAAGGTCAAAATTGTAGAAGTTGGCGCACGGGACGGCTTACAAAATGAGGTCAGTGTTGCCACAGAAGCTAAAATCTCACTGGTTAATGCATTAAAAAACGCTGGCCTCAAGCACATTGAAGCAGGTGCATTTGTGTCACCCAAATGGGTGCCACAAATGGCCGACTCAGCAGCGGTGATCCAAGGCTTTGAGCGTAGTGAAGGCGTTGAAATAAGCGCCCTAACGCCAAACCTTAAAGGCGCCGATCTTGCACTAGAAAATCAAGTCGACGAATTTGCCATTTTTACTGCCGCCAGTGAGGCATTTACGCAAAAAAACATCAACTGCACGATTGAACAAAGTATTGAACGCTTTCGCCCCGTTGTTGAACTTGCACAAAAAAACAACATAAAAGTAAGAGGTTATGTTAGCTGCGTGGTTGGCTGCCCATATCAAGGTGAAGTTCAACCAGAGCAAGTTTTAGCAGTATGTAAACAATTGTTGTCACTTGGTTGTTATGAAATTAGCCTAGGCGACACTATAGGTGTTGGTACACCTAAAAAAGTCCAGCAGCTGCTCACCTTGTTACTGCAACATATCCCTGCTGACAAGCTTGCAGTGCATTTCCATGATACTTACGGACAAGCGTTAACGAATATTCACACAGCCCTACAAATGGGGATCGCAACTGTTGATAGCGCCGTTGCAGGTCTCGGTGGTTGCCCTTACGCCAAAGGCGCGTCAGGAAATGTTGCCACTGAGGATGTAGTTTACTTGCTGCAAGGGCTTGGCATTGAGTGTGGAATTGATTTAGAAAGGCTAGCAAAAGCAGGATGGGCAATTTGTGATGTGCTAGGCAAGACACCAAGTAGTAAAGTGTCGTTGGCACTCAAACAAACTTGTCAATCTTAAAACAATAACATTATTAGGAGTGGGCTTATGGCCGGTTTCGATAAAGTCGTATCGAGCTACAGCAAAGCGATGGCGGGTCTTAAAGACGGCGATACTATCATCGCAGGTGGCTTTGGTTTGTGTGGTATTCCAGAAGGCTTAATTGCAGAAATTAAACGCCTGCAAACAAAAGAACTTACCGTGGTTTCAAACAACTGTGGGGTCGACGACTTTGGTTTAGGTATTTTGCTTAAAGATCGTCAAGTTAAGAAGATCATCGCCTCTTATGTTGGTGAAAATGCGCTGTTTGAACAACAACTTCTCGATGGCATTATTGACGTTGAATTAACACCACAAGGTACGCTTGCAGAGAAGATGCGCGCTGGTGGTGCTGGGATCCCAGCTTTTTACACAGCAACAGGGTACGGTACTCCCGTTGCTGAAGGTAAAGAAGTAAAAGAATTTGATGGCCGACCATATATTTTGGAAGAATCAATTACTGGTGAATTTGCCATTGTTAAGGCTTGGAAAGCAGATCGCTATGGCAACTTGGTGTTCCGCCACACAGCTATGAACTTCAACCCAATGGCAGCGACTGCCGGAAAAATCACCGTAGCAGAAGTTGAAGAAATCGTAGAACCGGGTGAACTTGAGCCGAGTCAAATACACACCCCAGGTATTTATGTCAATCGCGTGATCAAGGGTAACTTTGAAAAACGTATTGAACGTGTCACAACGCGCAAATAGGAGGCTATCATGGGTTTAAATCGTGAACAAATTGCGATGCGCGTGGCGCAAGAGCTTGAAGACGGTTACTACGTTAATTTAGGCATAGGTATTCCAACCTTAGTGGCTAACTACGTGCCAAAAGGCATCGAAGTGATGCTGCAATCGGAAAACGGCTTGTTAGGTATGGGTCCCTACCCAACCGAAGACCAAGTTGACGCCGATATGATCAACGCGGGTAAAGAAACCGTGACAGCAGCAACAGGTGCAGCAATTTTTAATAGTGCGGAAAGCTTTGCCATGATCCGTGGTGGTCATGTAGACTTGACGGTACTAGGTGCATTTGAAGTTGATCAACAAGGCAATATCGCGTCTTGGATGATCCCGAAAAAATTAATCAAAGGCATGGGTGGTGCAATGGACTTAGTTGCTGGTGCACGCAACATCATAGTGACCATGACCCATGCTAGCAAACACGGTGATTCTAAATTGCTTGAATCATGCACATTGCCGCTAACCGGCGTAAATTGTGTAAAGAAAATCGTAACCGATTTAGCTGTGTTAGAAGTAAAAGACGGCGCATTCCATTTGCTAGAACGCGCCCCGGGTGTTAGTGTTGATGAAATAATCAGCAAAACTGCAGGCAAGCTTATCGTCGACGGTGAGATCCCTGAAATGCAGTTTGAGGCATCGTAAGACACACCCTAACTTACAAATGTACCGACCTCATTCCCAGTGCCAAAGGCGCTGAGTTACCCAAAACCCCTCGCAAGAGGGGTTTTTTTTCACATGCCATCAAAGGAAAACTCTTTATTTTACATCACTCTTTATGTCTAGTTGATGAATGTGATGATTTTTAAATAAAAAATTCAGTAGCCATTTACTTTTCAATCTCACCCCCTAAACTATTACAGATAGGTTTAGCTGGCATTGGATTTTCATTTGTCAGTAAGACTTAAAATAAAAAGTTGCTGCTTTGAAGCATCGACTGAATATCAAGTTGATACAATACATTGATACCATAGCTGAGTAGCATAACGGTTCGGTTGGTTTATCTTAATTACAAGTATTGAGGCAGTATACTGTCGCTGTAACTAACATAAACCCATCATCGTATTTAGGTAGCCATTCTCCTGACGTGATAAAAACACATAAGTCGAATGAATACGCTGAATAATCTAAACTAGACTAAGTAGTTTTTGTGACTTACTGATAACTACTTAAAGCAAATTGCTAGCATATTTTATGGCTGATAAAGCCATTCTAAACAGCTAATGATTCGCTTTAAAAGCCAGATTAAATTTTTCACTGTTGCATAGTTAGTTTATGTCGAATTGTTATCACCACTTGCCTAGCGATAAATTCAGTGTATCAGCTTGGTGTCGTATCACGATGAGAACAATAAGAGGATATCATGGGCAATCACCACGATAAGTACAGCATCGATAATACAGACTACACCGTTGGACAAGACAATGTTCAAAAGTGGGGGTTTGACGTACATAACCCGGTTTTTGGTGTGAGTGCGGGGTTAATACTGGCGTTTTTAGTCGCCGTGTTATTAGTTGATGCAAACACAGCTAAGACCACCTTAGACGGCATAAAATGGGACATCATAGGTAACTTTGATGCTCTGTTTATGTGGTCTGGTAATTTCTTTGTCCTATTTTGTTTGGTGCTCGTTTTATCGCCTTACGGTAAAATTCGACTAGGTGGTGAAAATGCCAAACCAAGCTACACTCGGGCATCATGGCTGGCAATGTTGTTTGCAGCGGGTATGGGTATAGGTCTGATGTTTTGGGGCGTAGCTGAGCCCGTCGCATATTACACAGGTTGGTATGAAACACCATTGAATGTTACCGCAAACACGCCTGAAGCGGCAGAGCTTGCAATGGGTGCCACCATGTACCATTGGGGGCTGCATCCTTGGGCTATTTACGCCGTTGTTGCGCTTTCTCTAGCCTTCTTTGCGTACAATAAAGGCTTACCACTGTCGATACGCTCAATCTTTTATCCGATTTTGGGAGACAGAGCTTGGGGTTGGCCGGGCCATATCATCGATATTCTTGCCGTTCTTGCTACCTTGTTTGGTCTTGCGACGTCACTTGGTTTGGGCGCACAGCAAGCTGGTGCTGGGATCCAACATGTGTTTGGCATAGAAGCTGGCCTCGGTCTAGAAATTGCCGTAATAGCGGGAGTTACCGCTCTTGCGATTATTTCGGTCGTTCGCGGTATTGATGGTGGTGTAAAGCTGCTCAGTAACGTTAATATGTTAATTGCATTTGTATTATTACTATTCGTTGGCATCGCAGGCTTTGCGATTGCCATGGGTAATATTCCAACGACTTTAATGGCTTACGTTGAAAACATTATTCCGCTGAGTAATCCTCATGGTCGTGACGACGAAGCATGGTTCCAAGGTTGGACCGTATTTTACTGGGCATGGTGGATTTCTTGGTCACCGTTTGTCGGTATGTTTATCGCGCGCGTCTCTGAGGGTCGCACCATACGCGAATTTATCACCGCAGTATTATTAATCCCGACATTGGTAACCGTGATCTGGATGTCAATCTACGGTGGCCTTGCTATCGATCAGGTAAAAAATGGCATTGGTGCTCTAGGAACTGATGGCTTGACTGAAGTGCCACTGGCAATGTTCCAAATGTTCGAAAACCTACCTATGAGTGATTTGCTCTCGTTCACGGCGATTTTACTTGTACTAGTTTTCTTCATCACTTCGTCGGATTCTGGTTCTTTGGTTATCGATAGTATTACCGCTGGTGGTAAAATAGATGCTCCAGTACCACAACGTATATTCTGGGCGAGTATTGAGGGTGCCATTGCGGCAGCGCTACTGTGGATCGGCGGGAAAGAAGCGATTGAAGCGCTGCAAGCGGGCGCCATTTCAACAGGTTTACCATTTACCTTTGTATTACTGTTGATGTGTGTAAGTTTAATCCTTGGGCTGAGAACAGAGCCTAAAAGCTAACAGTCGTTAATCACGTTACAGGCGGAGCTTGATGTATGCTCCGCCTTTTTGTTATTTGGCTTTAACTCCACCAGCGTTTCACCATATCTGAAGGGTCTAAATAATATTGAGCTTGAGCTTGAAATAGCTCCGCCGTTGCTAACGCATCGGACAAGGCGTGATGTGGCTGATAATAGGGAAGCCCATAACGCTTTCTGCAATCAGCCAAGCGTACTGAAGGAATAGGTTTTCGTTTGAGCTTATCAAGCCAGCTTCTAGCGTTGTTTATCGCTGACTTTTCAATTTCCATCGTATCAATCACTGGAAACTCAATCCCCTCACCCAATCTTGCTTTTAGCGCAGAATTAAAAAATGACTTCTCGACAAACTGATAGTGCACCACAATGACTTTACCATGCAGCGAAGCAAACACTTCCTCAAGAATATCTTGCAGATCTGGGGCGCTTTCGACTTGTGAGTGTGTGATCCGGTGCAGTACCACAGACTCCTCAGCCAGCGGACTGGTTGGCTTGACAAGCCAATGCTTCGCTTGAGCCAAGCGGATCCGCCGTAAATCAAATGGCACCACGCCAACACTCACAATATCATCGATGTTTGGGTCGAGCCCTGTCGTTTCAAAATCAAGGGCAACAAACTCGCACTGGCTCAATTGCTGGTAAGGATCTACCACGCCTTGCTGATAAAATGCTTGAATTCTTGAGTCTTGCGACGCTTTTGCCAAATGCTGAAAGCGATTTGGCCATGACATAATCTCGCCTTGCATGTTACACCGCTACTTCATCATGGATTTGTTTTGATAGCGAAACTTTAAAAAGCTCTGTGCTTTGTCTAACACGCCAAAAGCTTCTTTAAGGTTACGCTGTTCAAAATCAGAGAGTGTTTCTGGTGGCAAGCTGTTATCAGGCTTTTCGCCCTGCTCAATTTGCCATGCTTGGTGACGAATACGCATAATGGCGATGTATTCAAGCGCAGCTTGTAGATCTAGCACCTTGCCCTTTGGCAGTATATTTGCTTCATCAATATCTTCTAATCGTTCAAAGGAGTTTTGTTTTTTAGAGCCAACACCAAGGGCATGTACTCGAACCAAGTCTGAAAGCGGCGCTGTGCCACGGCGCTTTATATTCATCGATCGCCTATGTTCACCATCTTGCTCAAGGACAAATCCATTAAAAAAGCCCAAAGGCGGTGTTCTTCTTAGCGCATTATGCGCCATCGCGGCCAAAAATTTAGGGGTGTTTTTGGCCTTTTTACTGATAAAAGCAGTGAGTTTCTCAGCCCATTTTGTTTCACCCCATACGCCCTCTAAATCAAAGAAAATCGAGCTATTAAGCAATGCCTCAGGCCGTGGATTTTCTATCCAGTCTTCAAATTGTTCTAACCACTGACTGTAAGTTAAGCGCCAAGTCGGGTTGCTTGCCATGATCCCACCATCACAATATTTATAGCCGCAATTGGCTAGACCATCACACACAAACTTAGCCAACTTTTCGAAGTAAGTGCCATGTTCTGCGGGTTGATAACTGTCATCCAAGATCAGTGCATTATCCTGATCGGTCACAATTAATTGTTCGTCCCGAGCCATTGAACCGAGCGCAATAAAACAATAAGGGATTGGTGGTGGGCCTAATTTTGCTTCCGCAAGTTCGAGTAACTTATGTTTAAACGTTTTACCTATAATCGACATCGCAGACCCAATCATGTGTGAGTTAGCGTCTTCATTCACCATACGAGTAAAAATTGCAGGAAGCTGTTTGGCATAACTACTTAGGTCTTCAACACTTTGCTGGTCCATCAGCCCCCTAACAAACAATAGACTGCTTTGAGACTCATAGCGCAAAATGTCGGATAGCGCGACTACCCCTATCGGCTTACGCTTATGTACAACAGGCAAGTGATGTACGTTGTCTCTTAGCATCAGCATCATGGCTTCGAAGACATAGGCATTGGAGTCAACAATAATAAGATCAGTCGACATAATCTCAGAGACCGGCGTTTGATAATTCAGCCCCTCTGCGACTACTTTTGTGCGAAGATCTCTGTCACTGATAAGGCCAACCACCTGACCATCATCTTCATCTGGATCTTCGACAACAGGTTTCTCGGGATCATAAATAAGTAGTGATGACACATGCTCTTTTGCCATCACTTGAGCTGCCTGCTGTACCGTGGCATTACGTTCAACATATACCACATCGCGTAGCAATAGCTTACGCACTTTGGCCGTGGTTAAATCATTGCTATCGGCTTGCTCAGAAACTGTGATTTTTAGTCTGGCATTATCGTCTGCTTCAAAATAATCAGCAAACGCTTCATAAACGTCGCAATACTCATCAAAGATGCCTACAGGAATGCAATACACCAGCGTATCTTCAAGGCTTTGAGCACCAAAACGAACTTTACGGTTCATCAATAAACCGCGCTGGCCAAAGATCCCCCCTGTGGAAATACGATTATATAACTCACCTGAGCGCCGATAGAGCTCAACAGCACCAGAGCGGATCACATATAGATAAGTGATCTGCTCTCCATATTCCAAAATGCCACTGCCCGCTCGGTAATAACCTACTTCAACTTGGCTTGCGAGTTTATATAGTGCCTCTTGAGGCAAATCCGAAAATGGCGGGTAAGCTACTAAAAAATTGGCAATTTCCTGATGTTCAACTTCCATGGTTTGCCTAGATATAAAAAGAAATTTAACCCTATTGTGGGCAACAAGGGATAAATTTGCAATGAAAGCTGGTTTAACTAGAACACTAAATAAAGGCGAAAACTAAATAAAGGCTGCCGTCATTACTTTTGCCACTATCTACCATCACGCCCAGACAACTCTATCACATGTAGTCGAGTCTCAGACAAAGTGAGCAATTTCATTGAAATAGGCTAATTTAAATTTTCTATCAATTTATTTTACGATGGCCGCATGCTAAATAAGTACAAACGTCTTATTTGACTGATGCCACTTTAAAAACCAGCGAAACCGCCTCATACTAGTTATCTATAACTATTCGCAACAGGAACCGCACTTATGACTTATGAAGTCAATTTCGACGGCTTAGTAGGGCCAACACATAATTATGCCGGATTATCTTATGGTAATGTCGCGTCACTTTCTAACGCTACCAGTGTTTCTAATCCAAAAGAAGCGGCATTGCAAGGTCTTGAAAAGATGAAAGCAATGCATGATATCGGCCTAAAACAAGGGGTATTTGCACCTCATGCTCGCCCAAGTTTAGCCCCACTGCGCCGCGTTGGCTTTTCAGGCACGGATGCACAAGTCCTGGAAAAAGCCTATAAATACGATCCTATATTGCTTCGAGCTTGTTACTCAGCCTCTGCGATGTGGACGGCAAATGCGGCGACGGTATCGCCTTCTGTTGATTCCAGCGATGGCAAAGTTCATTTCACGAGTGCCAATTTAAACTGCAAATTCCACCGTTCAATAGAACCAGAAACCACCACGAACTTACTCCGTGCTATGTTCGCCAATGCGCAATATTTTGCACATCACCAGCATTTGCCTGAGCAACCTTTTTTTGGCGATGAAGGTGCTGCGAACCACACTCGCCTCGCCGATAGCCATGGCAGTAAAGGTCTACAATTATATGTGTACGGTTCAAGTGGCTTTAACAGCGATATAAAGGGTCCTGCTAAATATCCTGCTCGGCAAACATTAGAAGCAAGTCAAGCGATTGCAAGGCTACATAAATTGGATGATAAGCAAGCAATTTTTATCCAGCAAAACCCAAATGTGATTGATCAAGGCGTGTTCCATAATGATGTCATTGCGGTGGGCAATGAAAATGTATTGTTTTGTCATGATCAAGCTTTTATTGATCAAACCACTAGTCTAACTAAAATTAGACAAGCGTATATCGGTGAAAAGCCTTTGCATATTGTCGAAGTTCCGACGCATGCTGTGAGTGTTGAAGACGCAGTAAAAAGTTACTTATTTAACTCTCAATTGATCACCTTGCCATCAGGCGAGATGATGTTGGTAGCACCGGAAGAATGTGCGAAGAATGATAACGTAGCAGCGTATATCGAATATATGCTCGGTGCAAAAAATCCGATTTCGCAAGTACGCTTTTTTGACTTACGCCAAAGCATGCAAAATGGTGGTGGACCTGCGTGTTTGCGATTACGTGTAGCCCTCAATGAAGCTGAGCTAAAAGCGGTAAATCCAGAAGTGATGATGAGTGAAGATAAATTTATTCAACTAAGCGCGTGGGTCAATAAACATTATCGCGATAAGGTCACAGAGCAAGACTTAGCTGATCCGAGCCTACTGCAAGAGTCCTATGCTGCACTGGATGAACTCACGCAATTGCTCAATCTTGGTAGCGTATACGACTTCCAACGCGCCTAATTTCAAGTTTTGCTTGTCGAACTGCAATTAATCCAAGATTTGGATAATTAGCAAAGGGAGTGCTTTCACTCCCTTACTTTTTAGCAAGTACATTAACCGCCCAAGTCTCAAGCATACCATCGCTATTTAGCGTTACTAAAGTGTCTGGGTTTGGGGCATACATATCGACTACCGTCGCCCCTTCTCTTGCTGTATGAATAGACCAAGTACCAAGTTCTTCTCCGCTTTCATAGCGCCAGATGGAGAGGTGAGACTTTGACGATGATGTCGCAAGTAAGCCTGAGCCAGAAATAAATTTGGCCTTTCTAAACATCTTAAAGCGGGCCATATATTTTAGCTCACTGAGCTGCTTTCCAGACTCAAAATCCAGCACATGTTGCGCATTCAACCCATCTGAGACAAATAAATACTGCCCATCAGGGCTTACTGTTAAACTAGTAACTCGATGACTAAATTGATGCTCATACAAAGGTTCTGGTGATGCAAATTGCCAAAGGGCAACCAACCCATCTTGCGCGCCTGTAACAAAATAGTCGCCACTATCGTCAAACGCCAAATGCTCAATTGGTCGGGTATGAGGCATAAAGCGATTGTTTAACTTAGTGAATAGGTCCGCCATATTGAGTGAGCCATCGTCCATCGCAACGAGCAAACGCTGATTGTTATGAGAAAGTGCTAAAGCAGAAATCGAAGCTAGTGGACTCACCCCAGCAAAAGGTACGTTCGTTATCAGCTTTTGCTTTGGAACAGACCAAATTGAGATAAGGTTTTCACCCGCCACGATGAACATCTCCTTATCATCAGACAACAAAATTGCTTTGACTGGCGTTTTTATTTTGTCTTTAGGTACTGAGAAGATGACTGACTGATTGGTATTGTCATATATATGGATTTCAGCATTGCTGTCTAATGTTACACTCCACTTTCCATCTTTAGAAAAATGCCCAAGTATTATGCCGTTTTGTGTTAGCTGGCTTGTAACCCCTTTACTGATTTCAGGCTGCGATCCACACCCAACCAAAAATAAAGCCAACCAAGCTAGTGATATTAAACGAGACATCTTAAAGCCTTAGCACATAATACATTTATTTCATTTACTGGCTTTACATATCGGCTGTAAGCAGACAAACTTAACTCATTGTGAATAATTTTAAACTGCATATGATGTATTTTAGCATGACGAAGTCACTTTTTAAGCAAACTTTCGTTGTCTTAGCTGCGATGGTTTTACTTTCCGCATGTGGCTCAGAGGATAATGTCAGAGGTGACAAGGACACTCCCGGATATGCCGCAACAATGTACTTTGACGCACTCTATAATCAAAAAGATTTAGACGCTGCAATGAAAATCGCCACGCCCCGTCACGCGCGTATCATGCGCTCCTACGGTACCGCCTCTCAATTCGCCAGAAATTTAGTGAATATGCAGTACGATGAAGTCACTATAGAAGTTGACATGACTAATCAAAGTCTGCGCGAACAGTATGGCGACAGCGCAAAAATTAATTTAATTTTTACAGGTCAACTCCACGGTGAGCAAGTAGATGACATGCGCAGTGTCAGTATGGTGCGCAAAAAAGGCAAATGGTACGTAGATAAGGTACTAGCCGATCCCTTTGCACGTTAACTAAAGAATAAGAAAGAAAAGCCCCGTTGTCGGGGCTTTTTAACAAATTAGCTGATATCCCTCTGCCACAACGAACTAGCTGGGCGTTTTTGCATCAACAGCAATCGCTTTTGCAACTAACGTTTCAATACAAAAGATGGTTTCAGAACTCTTATCATCAATCACCTTGTCGTCCATTGCGATACTGAGCTTTTCATTCAATGTCTTACCCACCAGTTTCATACTATTTTGCTTACACCACTTACGATATTTTGCCATTAATGGAGCATGCGCTTTTTCCAGTAAATAAGCATGTTCAACCGTATCTACCGCCGAGTGTTTTACCACGGCACATAGATGTGAGATACGCTCACGGGTCGAGTTGTGTTCAGAAACATTGCTACACACCTGCACCGCTAATTTATCGCTCGGTGCTTTGACCCACTTACCAACAGGAAACGCCAAACGTTTTAATAAAAATGCCAGTGGCGCTACAGTAAAGTTATCACAAAATGCATAAATAGCCTTACTAGCTTCGTTAAGACAGTGATCTAAGGCAAACTTTACCAGCGGTAAATCCCCTTGCTGACGGCCATCATCTTCGTATTTTTTTAACACACACGAGGCGATATAAAGAAAGCTCAAGACATCCCCTAGTTTTGCAGAGAGCATTTCTCTACGTTTTAGTGAACCACCTAGCTTTAACATGGCAATATCGCTATACACAGAGAGCGCTTGACTCAACCACGTTAGGCGTCGGTAATAAAGCGCCACATCACCACTAACTGGCGCACGTTCAAAACGTGCAAGGGTGAAGCCATTAAAAAACGCCTTAAGCCCATTCACAGAGGTATGCTGCAAGTGTTTGCAAAGCACTTCATCAAGCTCTTTCAATGCGATTAATTGATCGTCTTGCTGTACGATACTCATTTCTTTTAGTATGAAAGGGTGGCAACGCGTTGCACCTTGACCAAAAATCATCAAGCTTCGAGTTAAAATATTGGCGCCCTCAACGGTAATAGAAATCGGCATTCCCATATAATTGTGGGCAAGATAATTCATTTCCCCCATTTGAATAGCCTTACCGCCATGAATATCCATCGCATCATTTAATGCCACCCTTGCATGTTCCGTGAGGTGATACTTGGCAATTGCAGTGACTACCGAAGGACTTTGCTTTAAATCAATTGCCAATGCAGTAGTTTGTCTCACCGCTTCAATTAGATAGCTATAACCGTAAATTCTGGCTAACGCGCTTTGCACACCCTCAAAGGCAGAGATAGGTACACCAAATTGACGACGGACACCGGCGTAAGCCGAAGTCGTTCTGGCACTTAATTGTGCAGTTCCCGCGCTCAGCGCAGGCAAAGATATCCCCCGCCCAGCACTTAAACACGACACCAGCATGCGCCAACCTTTCCCAATACCTGCCTCCTCGCCTATCACCCAAGCCATTGGAATAAAAACATCTTCGCCACTGGTTGTGCCATTCATAAATGCTTGCCCCAAAGGGTTATGTCTGTCTCCAGTTTTTACACCTTCATGTGCAGTCGGAATAAGTGCACAAGTGATCCCAAGCTCTACTTTGTTTGAAAGCAATTGTTCTGGGTCGTAAACCTTAAACGCAAGTCCGAGTACATCAGCGACAGGCGCCAGCGTGATGTATCGTTTTTGCCAAGTTACCGCGAGTCCAATTTGCTTTTCTCCCTCAAATTCACGCTCACACACAATAGCAAAGTCTTGAATGCTGCCTGCATCCGATCCCGCCTCTGGAGAGGTCAATGCAAAACAAGGTAGCGCCTCACCCGAAGCCAGCTTTGGCAGCCAAGTATTCTGCTGCTCATTGGTGCCATAATGAAGCAGTAATTCCGCAGGGCCTAAACTATTCGGCACCATCACGGTCACTGCAGTAGACAAGCTACGACTGGCTATTTTTGCAACAATGGTGGAGTTTGCCTGAGCACTAAACTCCCGGCCACCAAAGGCCTTTGGAATAATAAAAGCAAAAAAGCCCTTTTCTTTCAAAAATTGCCAAACTTCTGCAGGCAAGTCTTGAGCCTCAGATATTTTTTCTTCATCAAGCATCTTTAACAGCGTATGTAGTTCGTTATCTATAAACGCCTGTTCTTCATCGCTCAGCTTTGGCTTATCATTACTCAACCACTTTCGCCAATTCGGCTTACCCGAAAACAACGCACCATCCCACCAGATACTCCCCGCTTCCACCGCTTCTCGCTCAGTTTGGGAGAGTTCAGGTAATGACGTCTTGAAGTAGTTAAAGAGCGGTTTAGTGATCAACTTAACCCTGATATCACGGACACAAAATACTACCACTATGGCCAATATCACCAATAAAACTAAAGTCATATGCACTCCTTTTTGCAGGCTTCAAATGCGGCCTTTTGATACAATTGACTGCCTTAATTATGGTTAATAATCACACTAACTCAACTTTTATCTGTACTCGCATCTCATTGTTTGTCCATCGCAAAATTGTCGTTTTAAAGTCGTCCTGCTATTATTCTTGCCACCACAGCAAAAAACGATGCTTTGCTGCGCGAAAAAGCCGCACTCAATACGATTAGTTGTTCATACGACTAATACTAATTGGATTAATTTACTTGCTGATTTTTAGCAATTAACCCAATTAGTGTAGCTGGCTATAGATACTGAAATGTCGTCTAGTGTTAAGTCGGCTCGTGTATTAATTAAAACAACAAGTGAACCCTATGAAACCAAGATTTAAGTTAAGTGTTGGCGCACTCATCGTTGCCAGTACTTTTGCACTCTCTGCCTGCAAATCCACTGAAACTACAAATAAAGCGTTATCAGAAGCCGATGCAGTTGCATTTTTAGATAAGGCGTCAGAACAGCTGGTTGACCTTAACTTCCGCTCGAGCCGCTCAGCTTGGATTTACGCGAATTTTATTACTCATGATACCGCTTCACTTGCTGCGGATGTGAATGAGGAATACACCGCTGCGCTTGTAGAACTTGCAAACCAAGCAGCACAATTTGATGGCTTAGCGCTAAGCAAAGATACCCGCCGCAAACTTGACAAATTGAAGCTAAACCTAACACTACCTGCACCAAAAGATGCTGACAAAACAGCGGAACTTGCAAAGCTCACTGCAGAGCTTGATGGTATGTACGGAAAAGGCAAATACTGTAAAGATGATGGCGCTTGCCTAAGCCTTGGCGACATGACTGCTAAGATGGCGAATAGTCGCGACTATGAAGAGCTTTTAGACATCTGGCAAGGTTGGCGTGAAGTGTCAAAGCCAATGCGTCCACTCTATGAGAAGCAAGTGGTGCTTACCAACGAAGGCGCTAATGAGCTAGGCTACGCAGACACAGGTGCCATGTGGCGTAGTAAATACGACATGCCAGCGGATGACTTTGCAAAAGAACTTGACCGTACTTGGAACCAAGTAAAGCCGCTATACGATTCCTTGCACTGTCATGTTAGAGCCAAGCTTGGCGAGAAATACGGCGAAGATAAAGTGCCTCAAGACCAGCCTATTCCTGCACACTTGCTTGGCAATATGTGGGCACAGAGCTGGGGCAATATCTATGACCTAGTCGCGCCAGAAAACGCAGATCCGGGTTATGATGTAACGGCGCTACTGGCTAAACACAATTACGACGAAATCAAAATGGTAAAAGGTGCAGAAAAGTTCTTCACCTCTATGGGTTTTGCCCCATTACCTGAGACTTTCTACGAACGTTCTTTATTTATTAAACCACAAGATCGCGACGTACAATGTCATGCATCAGCTTGGAACTTAGATGCCAAAGACGACCTACGCATCAAAATGTGTATCCAACGCACCGGTGAAGAGTTCTCAGTTATCCACCATGAACTAGGCCATAACTTCTATCAGCGCGCTTACAATCAACAGCCTGTGTATTACCAAGAAAGTGCCAACGATGGCTTCCACGAAGCTATCGGCGACACCATCGCGCTATCTGTAACACCTGGCTACTTAAAGCAAATTGGTTTGTTGGATAACGTACCGGATGAGTCAAAAGATATCGGTCTATTGATGAAGATGGCACTCGATAAAGTTGCATTTATTCCATTTGGTCTACTTGTCGACCAATGGCGCTGGAAAGTATTCTCTGGTGAGGTTTCTCCAGCAGAGTACAACCAAGCGTGGTGGGAATTAAGAGAGAAATATCAAGGTGTTAAAGCACCAGTTTCACGTACCGAAAGTGACTTTGACCCAGGTGCAAAATACCACGTACCAGGTAATGTACCTTACACTCGTTACTTCTTAGCGCATATTTTACAGTTCCAGTTCCACAAATCACTTTGTGAAATTGCTGGCAGCAAAGAAGCCATTCACCGCTGCTCTGTTTACAACTCGAAAGCAGCTGGTGAGCGTTTAAATGCCATGCTTGAAATGGGCAGCAGCAAACCTTGGCAACAAGCACTTAAAACGCTAACAGGTAAAGATGAAATGGATGCAACAGCAGTACTTGACTACTTTGCACCATTGCAAAAATACCTAGATGAGCAAAATAAAGGCCGTAATTGCGGCTGGTAATTGCTAGCAAATACAGACTAAGAAACGGGTACACTTAATCGTGCCCGTTTTTATTGGTTTAATTTTGTTACAGTTCAGTAACTTCCTTTTTTAGCGCCAATCATATACGCTCAAATCAAAGTCAGCCTACCGCTCTAGTAGTGAAAGTCTGTGTTGTCACTTGCAAGGATCCTTATGAATATAAAAAGAATTGGCTTAATAGCCATCTTTGAATTACAACGCTTGTTTGCAACGAAGCGCGGATGGATAGCCATCGCCGCATTTGTTTTGGTTTGGTATGCCATTTTGCGCTACGCCATTGCAGAAGCGGTATCCATTGTCAGCGACCCCAACTTCAAAAATATGATCCAGAGTTTTTCCGGCGCCGTTGGTATGCATCGTATTGCCCAGTGGCCCGAAATGGAACTTGCACTGTACTTAGTTTGGTCAATCTTCTTGTTTCCTCTTTTTGTGATCTTTTCAAGTGCAGATCAAACCGTAGAAGATAGAACTCGCGGTACATTGAGATTTCTAACCCTGCGCACATCTCGGGCTGAAATTGTTGTTGGCCGCTTTGTTGGGCAGGTATTCAATACATTGTTGCTCATAGCCATTTCTGCTCTCGGCGCTTGGATATTGATGGTGGTGCGCGACCCAAGCTTATGGCTCACAGGACTTACCCGAGCGACATTAATTGTTTTAGAGCTAACGCTTATTACTGCACCTTTTATTGCCCTGATGTCTGTGGCTAATCACTTTGCTAACTCAAGCAAAATGAGCATGATTTACGCGATTATGACCTACTTAACGCTCGCCACTTTGGTCGCTTTTGCACTTGAGTACAGCCCTTACGCAGAGTACCTTTTTTATCTATTTCCTGGGTTCCAAGGCTCAGAAACCATCGCACAGAATATCAACCTCACTCGCTTTGCCACACCGGTGCTGCATAGCTTCGTATTGATTGCAATTAGCTGTGAACTATTAAGAAGGCGTGCGCTATGAGTTGCATTATTGAAGTTAATAATTTAGTGAAAGAATATGGACGAAAGCGCGCACTAGACAATGTATCTTTTATCCTAAACGCGGGTTCACCCATTGCGCTTGTCGGCCCAAATGGTGCGGGTAAAACCACCCTTTTTAGCACGCTTTGCGGGTATCTAAATGCCGATGCAGGCAGTGTTCAAATTTTAGGCCATAAACCTGGCAGCGCTGCACTTTTTGGTCGCCTTGCCGCACTTCCACAGGATGCTCAGCTCGACCCAAGGTTTTCTGTCAGTAATCAGCTACGTTTATATGGACAGCTTCAAGGTTTAGATGCGAAAGCGGCCGAAAGTGAAACACACAGAGTGCTTGAGCTTGTCGACCTCAAAGACTGCTATCACGCCAAGCCTCATGAGTTATCTCATGGCATGCGAAAACGTATCTGTATTGCTCAAACGCTACTTTCACAACCTGAAATTGTACTGCTTGACGAAGCCACGGCTGGGTTAGATCCCGTGAATGCTCGTGAGATCAGAAATCTCGTAAAAAGGCTTCAATCTGAAACGACCTTTATTTTGAGTTCACACGATTTAGTAGAACTCGATGATTTATGCGATCAGGTATTACATTTGCAGCATGGTAAATTAACCGCTGTTGACCGCATCCAAGAAGCAGAGCTTGCCACGCTGACTGTAAAACTTAAAGAGTCTGGCACCAGTAGTCATATAGCGCTTTTGAAAACCTTACAAGGTGTTGAAGAGGTGACAGTAAATGCCAGTGGCGCCCTACTCATTGAGTATCGTAGCGGCCAACAGGTTGATATTGATGTGCTCCGACTTTGCCGTGAACAGGGTTGGCGTTACAAGTCGTTAGTTAACGGTAAAACACTAGAAGATGAACTGTTCGGCTAGCACACGGTTAGTTTAGTTAACCCGCCCTAGCATGTAGGTTGACACTTTTTGAGATTAAAGCGCTCGATGAATTTCATCGGGCGTTTTTTATTTTTGGGCCGAGTGTAGCCTTCGTTGATTATAGATATCGGTGGATTGTTTAGAGCCAAATCGCTGACACCCACCTCTAATTTGTGAAAGCGTTTGTATGGTTATAGATTACCCGTGGTGTCGACGGATGTGCGTAACTAAGCCCGCTTGATTAAACTCAAGTGAAACAATATTAGTTTTACTATACTCAATAGTTTTATCTAAATGAACAGGTTTTACTTTACCTGATTCGGTCATTTTTACAAAGACGACATTAGCACCAACCATTATCTCATTTATTTCTATCGAACTATGGATGACTTTATCTTTTAGTTTATTAATCATATCCTCTCGAAGTTTAGATTTATCTGTATAAGTAAATCTAAATTTGACGTGTTCATCGATAAAGTCGTCAGAAAGCAATGAGATATAGTTTTCTATCTCTTTAATTGTTGTATTAGGTTGTTGACGCGCATTTTTTGCCGCTACAAATACTTTTGCTTTCTCAATTAGTTGCTCTGATGTGAAATTATCATTTGCAC